>NZ_JAHBCX010000007.1:0-125208 GCF_019955895.1 Pseudomonas sp. GL-B-12 | reverse complement strand
CCAGGAGGGTGGGTGGCAGGCGGAAATGGACAAGTATCCATTTTGTGACTGATAAGTTGTATACAACTCTATAGACATTTGTCCTGACTATTGCATACAGTGTGCGAATAACAAAAACCAGGGAACCCCCTCCATGAAAACGCCCCATGTTTCACACCAACGGCCCGAGGACGAAAATCTTGGGATCGGCGCGAATATGGCTTATGGCCTGCAACATGTTCTGACCATGTATGGCGGTATCGTCGCGGTGCCATTGATCATCGGCCAGGCGGCCGGGCTCTCGCCGGCGGACATCGGTTTGTTGATTGCTGCTTCATTGTTTGCGGGGGGGCTGGCAACGCTGCTGCAAACCCTGGGTTTACCGTTTTTTGGTTGTCAATTGCCGCTGGTACAGGGCGTGTCCTTCTCCGGCGTCGCGACCATGGTGGCGATTGTCAGCAGTGGTGGGGAGGGCGGGTTTCAGTCGGTGTTAGGTGCGGTGATAGCGGCGTCCCTGATCGGGTTGCTGATAACCCCGGTGTTCTCGCGTATCACCAGGTTCTTCCCGCCGCTGGTGACCGGCATCGTGATTACCACCATCGGCTTGACGCTGATGCCGGTAGCCGCGCGCTGGGCCATGGGTGGCAACAGTCATGCGCCGGACTTCGGCAGCATGGCGAACATCGGTCTGGCGGCGGTAACGCTGGTGCTGGTGCTGCTGCTGAGCAAAATCGGCAGTGCGACCATCTCTCGCCTGTCGATTCTGCTGGCCATGGTGATCGGCACGATCATCGCGGTGTTCCTCGGCATGGCGGATTTCTCGTCCGTAACCCAGGGCCCGATGTTCGGCTTCCCGACGCCGTTCCACTTCGGCATGCCGACCTTCCACTTCGCTGCGATCCTGTCGATGTGCATCGTGGTGATGGTGACGCTGGTGGAGACTTCGGCGGACATTCTGGCCGTCGGTGAGATCATCGGCACCAAGGTTGACTCCAAGCGCCTGGGCAACGGTCTGCGCGCCGACATGCTGTCGAGCATGTTCGCGCCGATCTTCGGCTCCTTCACCCAGAGCGCCTTCGCCCAGAACGTCGGGCTGGTGGCGGTCACCGGCATCAAGAGCCGCTACGTGGTGGCTACTGGCGGTCTGTTCCTGGTGATCCTCGGCCTGCTGCCCTTCATGGGCCGGGTCATCGCCGCCGTACCGACCTCGGTACTGGGTGGCGCCGGCATCGTGCTGTTCGGCACCGTCGCAGCCAGCGGCATTCGTACCTTGTCCAAGGTCGACTACCGCAACAACGTCAACCTGATCATCGTCGCGACCTCGATTGGCTTCGGCATGATCCCGATCGCGGCACCGAACTTCTACGATCACTTCCCGAGCTGGTTCGCGACCATTTTCCATTCGGGCATCAGTTCCTCGGCGATCATGGCCATCGTGCTGAACCTGACCTTCAACCACCTCACCGCCGGTAACTCCGACCAGCAATCGGTGTTTGCGGCCGGTACCGAGCGGGTGCTGCGTTATCAGGATCTGGCGGCGTTGCGCGAAGGGGACTACTTCAGCGACGGTAAACTGCATGATTGCGACGGCAAGGAGATTCCGGTGCTGGAATCGGAACATGGCGTGGCCGAGCCGCGGGCGGTGCACTCGAAAAGCAGTGAGCATGTCTGACGTTCACGGCAACTGAAAAGGGCCGATCTGTCGAATAGACAGATCGGCTTTTTGCTTTTCAAGAGACGGCTTTTCAATCGGCCACAAAAAAGCCCCTGGATCTTTCGATTCAGGGGCTTTTCGATGTTGCTGTCTGGCTCACGACCTGGACTCGAATAGAAAAATAAGCATCTGTTTTACAATGAACTTATGCTGATTTATAAAATATATATCTCTACGATTATCCTAATTAAGCTCGTATTTTATGAGAACTCTTCGATACCCCATGAGCACGGCAGCAGCAAGCTGCCGAAGGCGGCGTACGCAGGCCAGTCTGTGCTGGATCAGAAAAACACATCATAGTGGCTGCTTTTGGCCCAGGGTGTTATAGATCAGAGTCGTATTTATCGCCAGACAGTCTTTAGCCCAGTTCTTAGCGTTGATACAAAGGTCTCCAATGAAGGATCTTTCTCAGCATTTTGCTTATGCCTGCCGATGAAAATCCACTCATCTTCTGCCCAAAAAATTCGAATTGTTTTGGGTGATTTGCAGTCGAATACAACTTGATAAATTCTCGTTTCTCGCTGCTGGACGACGACGCATTGCTCAAGGCAAACCAACAGTCGTTGCCCTGGTTCCAGGGTCGGAGCATTGAGCGGGAGGCGCTTCTCAATTTCTGTTTTCCGCATGATGACTGTCGTCCTTAAAATTCAGAAACAGTACGTGTTGAATCAAAAGCAAGGGAGATCCGCTGCTGCGAGGTACGCATCTGGATGCCTTCACGCATGGCGCCATATGTGCTCTTCAAGGTGGTAATCATCACGGTCAAGTAAGCCATTTCGGAGCCTGTGCAGACAATCCCCTTCAAGGTCTGGAATTGATAGCTCGCTACTTATTGTGAGAGCCCTTTGGTTCCACTTGTTCTCGATCTGGCCGGCAAATCCTGTTATCGCGGGAAACTGGCCGCATGGCCGTGCGCCCTCAAAGCCACGGCATTGGGCGGACCGACTCGGGCCCACGTGACTGAGGTGCTTCGACAGTCCTGCTCATGACTAGCCTCCAAGGGGGCATATGTGCATAATATTATCATGCAGTGATAATTGAAAGGCAATCTACTCGCCCTTGCTTCAGGCAGAGGCGAGGTCTTTTGATCGATTGTCGGGAGGCAAAGACATGCATGAGAACAGCAATACGTGAGCGCTTGGAGACCCGTATGAAACGTGAGGACGTAAAAACCAAACACGCTGAAGGCATTCAGTTTGATACCCATTTGATTGCCAACCCGGCCAACACCCAGGAGTGGATCGCCTTCTTTAAAAAGGATGCAGGAAGAAGCTTCTTCCTGGTCAATGACAACGAAGAAATCGAACCCTTTCGGTACCTTGATGATTTGATTCATGAGCTGCGAGAAATCGGTATCAAGGTTGCTGAAATTCATTTTTGAATTCTTTTCCTTGGAGTGTCGTCATGTCCGTCAGAATCGAGCATCTGTCTAGTCAGAGTGAAGATCTATGGTCCGTGTGTATTGGAACCAGGCGCATTCAATTCCGTAATGAGCAGGGCGCAAAAGATTACGCGGCAAAGCTAAAAGAGCGTATTGAAGCTCCGCACTCATACCCTCGTGCGTTGCCGTTCGCCTACAAGCGCGGTTGCAGTAAGTAATAATGGTTAATGACTTTCTATTAACGCTAAAGTTACGGTAACAAAACATTGTTTCTTTTGCAGAGCGCTGTGTAACTTAGTAAGTTGAATTAATTTTCATGCTGCGTTCCTGTAATTGCACAACATTCGGCGAATGAGCACCCGCCCAACCAGTCCCTAATGTTCATGATGAGGGTAAAGTACGACTATGAAACCTGCACTAATTGCTATGTCACGAACTGCAGGAAAGTTGGCTGCGGAGGTTCTAAGCATGATAGCGCCTCACGTCAGACCCGGGGTTTCGACCAATGAGCTTGATAAGCTCTGCCATGACTATATTGTCAACGTGCAGAAGGCCACTCCAGCCAATATCGGTTATCACGGTTTCCCCAAAACCTTGTGCACCTCCATCAATCATGTCGTATGCCACGGAATCCCGTCAGATAAAGAGCTCTCGGATGGCGATATCCTCAATATTGATGTCGCGGTGCTCAAGGATGGTTGGTTCGGTGATACAAGCCGCATGTATTTTGTCGGCGAGCCAAGCGCAGAGGCTCGTCGGTTGGTGGACACGACCTATGAGGCGATGTGTGCCGGCATTCATGCAGTAGGCCCCGGTGCCACGCTCGGTGATGTCGGTCACGCCATTCAAACCGTGGCGCACCGTGAAGGCTATAGCGTAGTGCGTGACTACTGTGGACATGGCATTGGCATGGTTTACCACGATGAGCCACAGGTCCGTCATTATGGTAACCCTGGTGAAGGCATGAGACTGAAACCGGGCATGATTTTCACCATCGAGCCAATGCTCAATGCTGGAAAGCACGGTGTTAGAACGCTGGGGGATGGCTGGACCGTGATCACCAAGGATCTTTCGCTCTCGGCCCAGTGGGAACATATGGTCTTGGTCACCCGCGATGGCTTTGAGGTTTTGACTGCGTGGCCGCATCAGCCCGTGGAGTATTAGAAGATTTAATCCAACAGACTGTCCTACTGGTAGGTCAGAGTGGAGCACACGTAGAAAATCGCCAGCTCGTACTGAGCTGGCGACTCAGACGGAGCGCGTGTTTGTTGGTTCTCTATTTAGTCACGCAAGTAGGCCACCAAGGCGTCAGCGAAGGACTCCGTTGTACCGGTCCCTCCCATATCGGGTGTCACTTGATCGCAGGAGCTTTTCAGAATAACGCGGATAGCTGTACGAATGCGTGTCCCTTTGTCCACCATGCCTAGGTAATCAAGCATGTCTGCGGCAGCCAACAACAATGCACATGGGTTCGCGATGTTCTTGCCAGCGATGTCCGGTGCCGAGCCGTGGACCGCTTCGAAAATGGCCGCATCGGCGCCGATGTTGGACCCCGGCGCCAAGCCCAATCCACCCACCAGGCCTGCGCACAAGTCTGAAAGGATGTCGCCAAACAGGTTGGTGGTGACGATGACATCAAATTGATGGGGATTCATCACCAGCTGCATACAAGCGTTATCGACGATCATCTCGTGGAATTCGATTTCCGGATAATTCGCAGCGATCTCACGCGCCACCTCAAGGAACAAGCCGGAGCAAGACTTGATGATGTTGGCCTTGTGCACCGCGGTCACTTTCTTACGGCCTTTGCTACGAGCCAGCTCGAAGGCATATCGCACGATGCGTTCGGAGGCAGTGCGTGTTACACGAATACTTGCCAAAGCGACTTGAACTATCGCTCACCGAGGGAGTTCAGGCGCTTGGCCGCAGCATCAATTTAACAGGGAGTTGGTGTCCGGTTTTGTAGGGGCAAGTCCAGGCATCGAGTACGCGTAGCGTCGCCTGCATGATCTCAGGGCCGATGCCGTCACCCTTGATGATTTGCGATAGTTTTGCTCATGGTCTCTTCCTTAACAGCGCTTTGTCAGCCGCTGTATTGATTGGGTCATTGAGACCGGTGTCACGAGTCTGCTGATTGGCATTGACTGTCTGGTGGCTTTCACCGCGCCAGTGTGCTGTGTTTCATCCTCCGCGCCGTGACTGCGCAGGTCATCGCGAATCAATAGACGGGCGACCTGAGTGGGTGTCAGTTCTCTCGCCGCACAAAACTACTCAAGGATGCGGCTGTAACGGGCGAGCTACCGGATCAAGGATGCTGTCATTTGCTCCATCGAAGATGCGCACAGCATTAACATATAATGTTAATCGAATGTGCTGGCTAGGAGCGTTTTCATCCTGAGATGGTAAGGTGTTTGAATGTCTGTGCGTTACATGTTGAGGTAGCTTTTGGGCAGGAATAGAAGAGGACGAGTTGTGGCTCGGATCATTCTTGACGTCGTACTGCCAAGCCAAAATCGACGGACTCGCGAATGACCAAAAGCGCCCATGATCATCAGACCGATATCGTGTTCGGTCTGATAGGACTGTAAGGCGAGCTCTACTCTCCCGCCACAGATGGCTGTCCGCACGTCACACCCGGCTGATTGCAGAATGGCTCCTGCCGCATCGAGTCGTTCCAGATTCTTCGACGTGTTGGCTGCGACCATGACCAGGTGCACGGGCAGCTTTGTGAGGACTGAACTCGCTGCCAGCATTTCCACCCCCATGTGCGTGTCCTCGCTCCCGTCATAAGCAAACATCAGGCTTCGTGGTGGGTTGAAGGAGCAAGGTGTGACCAGGATCGGCTTGTGCAAAGCATGGATGATGGTTTCGAGCTGGTTGAGTCGGGGACAGAACGAGCTGTGTTTTCCCATGACCAGCCAGCGCATGTCAGTTTCCATCTCGAGTAACCGACCCAACAGTTCTCCATCGCTTTGACGAAGCTCTGGCTGCATCACGCCATCAGCAATCGCTCTTTCTCGAGCGTTTTGCAGCATTATCAAGCCTTGCTTCAACGCCTGCTCATGGCGTTTTTCGTCCAGCGACATAGCTTCTAGCACGTGCGCCAGGCTGCCGGGCCGTATCTCTACGCCAGCGGGGCGGTCTACAACATTCAGGAGGGTTAACGGCAATACAAAGTTGAGACTGGCCCAAGCGGCGTAGTCGCAGACGGCCGGAGATGTAGTTGAACTGTCGATACAGGCCAATATGTGGGTCATCACAACCCTCATCTCGATGATCTTGAAGAGCTGATCACCACGCGGGCTATAAACGAAAAATACCCGCTCGGCGAGGGCACCGCTTGTGGCGTGCCAATGAGTGGGTTTACCCGATATACGACAAGCCCATTACAAATAGACAGACCCACGTAGGCAGCTGTCAGTATAGCAACGCCTGGACTGCCCTTCGCCGGCACGCTCCTCAAACGTCTTTGGCTCACTTTCGCATGACGCGGCGGACAAACAGCCTGAGATCATCAAAGGCAGGCACGATCGCCAGCGTCACCAGAACCATCGCGAGCGGTACCGTTGAGATATAACCAATGTGCTTGAACCCAAAGGCACCCACCACGCCGCCGAAGAAGAAATTCAGCGCGAGCAGTATCAGTATTTTGAGCCGGGTCCGATTGGCGAGAACTTTTGGATGCGTCGATGTGCTGACGGCATTCCAATAAAAGAGTTTTCCAAACTCAATACCGATATCCGTAATGATGCCGGTGATGTGCGTCGTTCGGATTTCGGCTTTGGAAATTTTGGTGATCACCGCGTTTTGTAGCCCCATGATGAAACACAGCAGCATCACGGTGACGGACACGAATAGACCATCCACGGTGGATAGCTGGGCTCCCAGAAAGCCAAAGCAGATGAGTAAAAAGGCTTCGAGCAAGAGGGGCACTGCAAACTCGCTGTGCATGCGTCTGCGGCGGGAATAATTGACCATGACCGCCGAGCATGCTGCCCCAATCAGAAAGGACAACAGAGCGCCGGTGCCACTGAGCACCAGGTCGTAGGCTCCCAGCACACTGTTGTCTGCCATCAAGGAGACGATGCCCGTCATGTGTGAGGTGTACTGATGCACCGCCAGGAAACCGCCAGCGTTGATTGCTCCCGCTACGAAGGCCAAGGCAAACCCTAGGTGTCGGTTTGCGGCTGTGGTACGCCTTCGCCCGGTGAGGCTCCTAACATATTTGATCGGCATTCATTCACCCCTGTCCCAAGCGTAGGAGGAGCAAGAAAGCCAACCGATTATGCACATCTGATATCACCAGGTCCTCGCGATCTAGACGGGTCTGCTCGTTGAGTGTTGAAGCCGCTGACTGTCGTTTCTTCTGATCGGTGATCAGAATTGCCTGGGATGCCAACCCTGTGTGGTGAGTACCTGCTGGGGGTAGACGGCGATCCCGAAAGCTTGACCCCGCGATCAGCCAAAAGCGGGTGATCTTACAAATGGCGGGCTGTCGATATTCAGGAGGTGCAGCGCCTGGATAATCCCCGAGTGCGACAGCTGCCAACCGTGCAAAAGGTCGTGCAACTGCGGCACATCAGCATGATTGACGTCAGCTTAGAGCGGGTAGTGCGTTGGGTAATGCAGCTTCGCAACGCCGGTGTCGATAGCGGCCTTGGCCACTGCGCCGGCTATTGCTCCGAGCAGGCGAGCATCGAGCGCTTTGGGAAGAATGTAATCGCGCCCAAACTCAAGCTTATCGACGTTGAACGCTTGCAGCACTTCCACAGGGGTTGGCTCTTTGGCCAATTGGCGCAGTGCTTCCACCGCCGCTATTTTCATCGCTTCGTTGATCCGGGTTGCCCGAACATCCAAGGTCCCGCGGAAGATGAACGGAAAGCCCAGAACGTTATTAACCTGGTTCGGGTAGTCAGAACGACCGGTCGCCATGATCAGGTCATCACGTGTGGCCATGGCCAGCTCGTAGCTGATTTCAGGATCCGGGTTCGAGCAGGCAAACACGATCGGATTGGGTGCCATCGCTGCCAGTGCTTCAGCCGGAAGGAGATTGGCTCCAGACAGACCGACAAACACGTCAGCACCGTTCATGGCCTCCATCAGTGTACGAGGGCCACCGTCGTTAACGAACTGTGCTTTGTATTGATTGAGGTCTTCCCGAGCGGAGTGGATGACACCGGTGCGGTCGACCATGTACAGATTGCTTTTTTGGGCGCCGAGACTAAGCAGCAGGCGCATGCAGGCAGTGGCGGCGGCACCGGCGCCGAGGCAAACAATTCTCGCGCTCTCCAGGGTTTTGCCCTGAATCTCCAGCGCATTGAGCATGCCGGCAGCGGTGACGATGGCAGTACCGTGTTGGTCGTCATGGAAGACCGGGATGCTGCACTGTTCGATCAGTGCTTCTTCGATTTCAAAGCACTCAGGGGCTTTGATGTCTTCCAGGTTGATGCCACCAAAGGTGTCGGCAATGCGCACGACTGTATCGATAAAGGCCTGGGAACCCTCAGCATTGACTTCGATATCGATCGAGTCGATGCCGGCAAAACGTTTGAACAGCAACGCTTTGCCTTCCATGACCGGCTTACTGGCCAAGGGGCCTAGATTGCCGAGGCCCAGAATGGCAGTGCCGTTGGTGATCACGGCCACCAGATTCCCTTTTCCAGTAAAGCGATAGGCGTTCTCCGGATCCTTCGCGATTTCGCGAACGGGCTCGGCTACGCCTGGGCTGTACGCCAGTGCGAGTTGGGCGGCTGTGTCGGCGGGCTTGGTCAGCTCAATGCTGATTTTCCCTGGGGTTGGGAATTCGTGGTAATCCAGTGCAGCCTTCTTGAAGTCGGTAGTCATGCGAGCCCCTAATTAGACGTTGATTACAATGCCATGTTAACACTATTATAATGCAAGGCAACGAGATCCTGACCCACAGACCAGGGTCAAATTGCCGGCTTGAACGCTGCTGATGAAGGGGTTTGTCAGCCAGCGGACCAACTCTATTGGCCCTAAGACTTCAGGGCGGGCCTGTATTTCTTGGTCAATAGAGATCCTCCTATGCTTGAACCCGTCTTAGGCCACCTCGTGTGGCCATTTTTTTGCGCGTTCGAATGCCCCGATGTGCCACGCCCTAAGCGCGGCACATCGGAACTCAGAGATTTCTCATCGCTTCTTGGATTTGATCCGCGTGCTTCGACAATTGCGTGAGTCCGTGGCCCAGCTGCGTAGGGGCCACTGCGTGGGTCATTAAGTCCAGATCAGCGTTGATCAGTGGTCTGGGTTGGGAGCGTGGTGAACTCGCGGAAAGGTATGCGGTGCGTCGATTCTTTCTTTAAGTGTGGCCGCATAGTCCTTCGCCCCTTGCTCGGTACGAAATTGAATGCTGCGGCTACCGAAACAAACAGACCAAAGCTCTTCGCTTTGACCGGACAGATGCTCAATTTTTACTGACATGGTCAAACTCCCTGAATGCAACTATCAGAAATGAACTTCGGCGGACTTGATACCCAGCTCGCGAAGCTCATGGATCAGCTCATCGAGGCGTCCAAATGACTCAATCTCCTCTTGGTCATTGACCAGAAAATAGCTTCTTCCTGCATCCTTTTTGAAAAGAATGATCCACTCGTGCGTGTTGGCTGGGTTGGCTATCACATGCGTGTCGAAGTGCATGCCTTCACCGTGTTTGGTTTTGACGTCTTCGCGTTTCATGCGGGGTCTCCGGGCATATGGTTTAGCTCTCTGAGCACCGAATCTACAGCGTCGCTGGTGTCGTACCGAGGCTAGGTCAATTGCTTTGCTATTATCACTAAGTGTAAATAGTATGCACATGCCACCAGAGCGAGGCTAGTCATGATTGCGATACGAGAAGCTTGGAAAGCGGGCTTGTTAGGGCGCGAGCATTGGCTTCGAAATATCGTCTCAGGCGTCATCGTCGGCGTCGTGGCGCTGCCGTTGGCCATGGCATTTGCCATCGCCTCAGGCGTCAAACCGGAACAAGGGATCTACACAGCCATTGTGGGTGGCTTGCTGGTTTCGCTGTTCGGCGGAAGCCGGCTTCAGATTGCCGGCCCAACTGGGGCGTTCATCGTCATTTTGGCCAGCGTGACGGCCAAGTACGGTGTGGATGGCTTGCAGATCGCAACAATGATGGCCGGGGCCATTTTATTACTGCTCGGTATCACCAAGCTTGGCGCACTCATCAAGTTCATCCCTGATCCCGTGATTGTGGGATTCACCGCTGGTATCGGGGTGATCATTTGGGTCGGGCAATGGAAAGACTTTTTGGGCTTGCCGAAAATCAGTGGTGATCATTTCCACGAGCGGCTGTGGCACCTCATTCAGGCCCTACCCAGCCTACATGTGCCCACGACGCTGTTAGCGGCCTTGAGCCTGGCGTTGGTGATACTCGCACCTAAAATACCAGGCGTAAGGCGTGTCCCGGGCCCCCTGATTGCTATGGTCGTTGTGACGGCGTTGCATTCTTATTTTCAATTCGACGGCGTGGCCACGATCGGGAATGCATTTGGAGGAATTCCCCAAGGACTTCCCAAAATTGGCCTTCCCGAAATAACGCTGCCGCAGGTCATTGAGTTGATTGGCCCTGCGTTTGCAATCGCGATGCTTGGGGCTATCGAGTCGCTATTGTCTGCTATTGTCGCCGACGGGATGGCCGGTACCAAACATGACTCCAATCAGGAGTTAATCGGACAAGGCATTGCTAACCTGGTCACTCCTCTGTTTGGTGGCTTTGCTGCAACAGGCGCGATCGCTCGAACAGCAACCAACATCCGCAATGGTGGCAACAGTCCAATCGCGGGTTTTGCACACGCCCTCACTTTGATTCTACTGATCGTCTTCTTGGCGCCTTTGGCTGCGGATATCCCGCTGTGTGCGTTGGCTGCGATCTTATTCGTGGTCGCTTACAACATGAGCGAACTGAAGCACTTCAAACACATGGTCAAACGAGCCCCAAAAGCCGACGTTGCCATCCTGTTAATTACCTTCAGCCTGACTGTTTTCAGTGATCTGGCGATTGCGGTGAACATTGGGGTCATTCTCGCCATGCTGCAATTTATGCGCCGGATGGCGTCCTCTGTGGAGATTCAGCTAATGGTTGAAAAAGAGCTGGAGGTAGAGTTGCGTATGAATGGGCATGTACATCTTCCCCCCGGTATTTTGGTTTACACCATTGAGGGGCCTCTCTTCTTTGGCGCAGCAGAAACCTTTGAGCGCGTTTTGGCTCAAACACACACCGATCCTGGGACTTTGATTATTCGACTAAAGCGAGTGCCGTTCATGGATATCACTGGCTTACAAACGCTGCTCGAAGTCATTGAGCAGCTGCGCAAGCGCAGCATCGTCGTGAAGTTGTGTGAAGCCAACGAGAAAGTCCTCGGCAAGCTCGACAGGGCAGGGATTCTTCAGGCGCTCGGCTCAGAGCATTATCATGCCGACTTCAGTGGCGCACTGGGCAGTTATGTCGACATCGACAAGACCCAAGGCTAGAGAGGGGGGGCAGTAGGCTAAGAAGGAGCGATGAGCAGGCATTCGTCGTGCCCGCTCATGCGCAGACGAATCACTTGCCATTGGCTGCAATTCTGCTTTTGGTCGAGTAGGACACGCCATGCGTCTCTAGGTAGTCCCGAATAAGCTGACGAACAACCTGAGAAGGCGTCAGATCCTGAGACGCACAAAGCTCCTCAAGTGCTTTTTTCTTGACGGGATCAATGAGCACAGTTAATCGTGCAGTCTTATTTTCCATGGGATTGCCTGTACCCTAAATCGGTCGATGATAATCAAATTATAATAGCCGGGCATTCATTTGTCACCGGTTAGGTTCGCTACTGCTAGCTAGATTGGCCGTGGTCAAAAGGTGGCACTGAACAAACGCCTCCCAGCGATCACTGTGCGCCTTGACCGTGCCGTAATGCCCGCCGCCAAACAGATCGCGCAACGCCTGTGGCCCGGCATAGCTCAGTTGTTGTCCATAGCCAAAATTTCGCCCATCCCGTCTATCTACCAATGCCATGATCAAACTCCTCTCGAAGCCAAAACCTTTGAAACTTTCCCCACGTCATCCCGCCAAGAATGTTGAGTGTTATCAGGGATCAAGGCCCCTGCGACCTGTGAGGGTTGTCCGCTAACGCGGGACTGGCGGCTCCTTACGACCGGGAGCATGGGCGTCTCATGACCTGGTCTCCTGAACACTTCCGCAGAAGTGGGCGGGCGGGGGCTGCGCTGGCTGACGAGACCGGCACCGCGAGATCCTGAGTCGGTGAAGGTAGTGATGCGATGGCCGGGGCATGCCTGACTGTCAGTCAGGTGCAGTCTATTCCGTGGGCTGCGGCACCATCATCTGCATCGCTGTTGCTGGTGACTCGGTGTTTGTCACGCCGATTGTCACGAAGGGGAATGCCGCAAAGCCTTGTACGAGCTGGGCTGCAGCAGTGGTAGGAGCGCCCGTCTCTTTCCGGGAGAAAGAGACTGGCGCAGGTTGGCGCAAAGAAATGGCCAAACGGATAGATTGCTGCAGGGCAGCTATGAAAGGGGATGAATTGCCGCAGTGGGCACTCTGCTAGAAGTAGGCATCCATCACATCGCTGTGATCGTGCGAGCCGCCGGACGCTAATCGCACTTTGGGAGAACCACCACGGTGTGGCGTAGCCTTAAAGGTTCTGGCTACCTGGGTTGCTGTCAACGACAGCGCTTTGCCCGACCTTTTCTATGCTTGTGGAGATTTCGGGTCAAGGCTCGAATTTTCGGGAGTTCTGCGGCTGTGGATGAAATTATCCACTAATGGAAATCAGTGGTTCTCCACAGACAATTGCGTGGGCTTTAGATTTTTTAAGTGAGGTCCATCCAAACAGGGCGGCTTTGCAGCCCTGTTTGGATGGACCCGCGTGGACAAGCGGATCACTGAGATATGAGGATCGAGCGCTTACTCAGTTGCGCCACGTTTTGCTTTTAGTCGAGAGACGTTCGCACCCGTCTGATTGGCGAATTCGCGTGGGCTGACATGCTCCTCCTGATTAGTCTCAAGGTAGCGACTCCACCAGTTCATGATCAGCCTGCGCTCCTCGATGAGCTCGGCCTTGTGGATGTAAGCGGCGCGGACGTTGTTGCGTTCCTTGTGGCTCATCTGCCGCTCGATGGCTGTGTCCGTCCACAAACCTGACTCGATCAGTGCGCTACAGGCCATCGAACGAAACCCATGCCCACAGATCTCGGATTTGGTGTCGTACCCCATCTTCCGAAGCGCGCTGTTCACCGTGTTTTCGGACATTGGTTTCCAAGATTTGGTATCGCCTGCGAACACCAAGTCAAATTTGCCTGTGATTGCGTGGATCTGCTCGAGCAGGGCGATCGCTTGCGGCGATAAGGGTACAAGATGGATATCGCCGGCCATCTTCGTACCCCTTGTGGAAAAGGGTACGCCTTCCAACGCTGGTCGCGTGTCGGGTATTTCCCAGACGCCACGTTTGAGGTCGAACTCGCTCCAGCGGGCGAAGCGCAGCTCGCTGGAGCGTACAAACACGTGCAGCGACAGCAAGACCGTCAGCCGGGTAAGTGCGCGGCCTTTATAGGTGTCGATCCGTTCCTGCAATTCAGGCAAGCGCGATAAGGATAAGGATAAGGCGGGGCGGTGGACGACCCGCGAGGCTTTGATCGAGCCTACGAGGTCGTAAGCAGGGTTTACGGTGATAAGCCGGAGGCGCTTTGCCTCGCGCATGATGCTCTGCAGATAGTTTTGTACCCTTAAAGCAATGTCTATCGTGCCGCGCTTCTTAATCGCGTCCAGGGGCCGCATAAGGTCGTGGGTGTCCAGATCGACAATGGCGCGGGCGCCGATCAGCGGGAAGAGGTGAGTCTTGAGGCG
Organism: Pseudomonas sp. GL-B-12; assembly: GCF_019955895.1. Lineage (NCBI taxonomy): Bacteria > Pseudomonadati > Pseudomonadota > Gammaproteobacteria > Pseudomonadales > Pseudomonadaceae > Pseudomonas > Pseudomonas sp. GL-B-12. The sequence goes on along the minus strand of NZ_JAHBCX010000007.1, from coordinate 111,270 downwards.
ACTCATCACTGTCTTGGAATAGTCCGGTGCCCACTTGGCTGACATTTCCGTGTGCCAGGCGAGGGCAACGCTTTCAAAGGTGCGGCCTTTGATCAGAGCGTCCGTCTTGGCTTGGTTCTTGGCTCCTATGGGGTCAATGCCATCCGCCAGCATCCGCTTGACCTCCAAGCGCTTGCGGCGCGCATCGGCGAGGCCAACGATGGGGTAGTTGCCGAACGAGGTCAGTCCTTCCCGGCCATCAGGTTTGACGTATCTGAGACGCCAGCCTTTGCGGCCATTGGGTTGGACTAGAAGGTAAAGGCCGTCGCCGTCGAAAAGCTTGTAGGCGCGGTCGGTGGGCTTGGCCGAACGGCAAGCGGCGTCGGAGAGTGGAGCAGTAGTGCGCGACATAAGGGTACTCCCTTTTATCGAACTGACCTTTATCCCAAACTCTACCCTTAAAATGGCTGGTACCCACCGGAATCCGACAGAACACCAAAACGAAAAAACCCGCCAGAAGGCGGGTTTTTCGGGGGTTTCAGAGATTTTGAAAGCCTTCTCTGGAACCTTGTCTGGCTCCACGACCTGGACTCGAACCAGGGACCCAGTGATTAACAGTCACTTGCTCTACCAACTGAGCTATCGCGGAATGGCGCGTATCTTACTGATTCAAAAAGAGAAGTCAAGCACCGAATAACAATTGGAGCGAATCATCGGGACGGGCGGTGGTTTAGCGGCGATTGGCGGTTACCAGGATCGCCCCAGAGGTCTACCATGGCCGCCCGGAAGTGGTGACACGCGCTGCCGGCCATTCGCCGAAAAGGTACGCGCCATGAATCATTTGACCCTCACCCCTCGACACCACGGGGTGCACCCATGAGCATCTCGCAGATCAGCCTGCCCAAAGGTGTCGGCCCCCACGCCGAAAAGTTGTTCGACGCCATCACACAGGCCGGCACCGCTGAAGCATTGAACCGTGCTGGCGGCAAGGCCGAAGGTTTTGTCCTTGGCCTGGAAAGCACTAAAGCGATCAAGAGCCAGGTCGCTGAATCGCTGTATGTCGCCTACGACGACGCTGCCAGCCAGCGTGCGACCGAACTGGCCTAACCGCCGAAGGTAATCGTGGCAAGCATCAGTTTGGCGTAGAGCGCTGTGGCACCCAATTGCACCAGCCACAGGGCCAGGCCGCCGAGAAACACACCGGCGGCCACCTGCATCACCAGGTTATTGCCGCGTTTTGTCGGGGCGCGGGGGGTGAAGTGATCCAGGTCATCCAGGTCATCGCGGTCGGCGCGCAGGTCATCGTTTTTCATGTGGGTTCTCGCAGGAATTCCAGGGTGTATACAAGCCTGTGGAGTTTAGAGGGCAGAGCCAGCGCTTTGAGATTAATCTGCAACAAATAAAAAACGGGAAGCCAGTGGCTTCCCGTTTTCAGGTCAAGGCGTAATCAGATGACTTGGACGATAGCGTCCGTCACAACCTTGATGTTGCTCTGGTTCAGCGCAGCCACGCAGATGCGGCCGGTGTCCAGGGCGTAGATGCCGAACTCGTTGCGCAGGCGGTGAACTTGTTCAACCGTCAGGCCGGAGTAGGAGAACATGCCGCACTGACGACCGACGAAACTGAAATCGCGCTGAGGCGCTTTTTGTGCCAGCAGGTCGACCATCTGGGTGCGCATGCCACGAATGCGCAAGCGCATTTCGGCCAGTTCGGCTTCCCACTGGGCGCGCAGTTCCGGGCTGTTCAGTACGGCAGCGACAACGCTGGCACCGTGGGTCGGCGGGTTGGAGTAGTTGGTGCGGATCACGCGTTTGACTTGCGACAGCACGCGCGCGCTTTCTTCTTTCGATTCGCTGACGATCGACAGGGCACCCACGCGCTCGCCGTACAGCGAGAACGACTTGGAGAACGAGCTGGAAGCGAAGAAAGTCAGGCCCGATTCAGCAAACAGGCGTACGGCAGCGGCGTCTTCGTCGATGCCATCGCCGAAACCCTGGTAGGCCATGTCGAGGAACGGCACGTGGCCTTTGGCTTTAACGACTTCCAGGACGTTTTTCCAGTCCGCCGGGCTCAGGTCCACGCCGGTCGGGTTGTGGCAGCAGGCGTGCAGCACAATGATCGAGCCGTTTGGCAGCGCGTTCAGGTCTTCCAGCATGCCGGTACGGTTCACGTCGTGGGTCGCGGCGTCGTAGTAACGGTAGTTCTGCACCGGGAAACCGGCGGTTTCGAACAGGGCGCGGTGGTTTTCCCAGCTCGGGTCGCTGATCGCCACGACGGCGTTTGGCAGCAGTTGCTTGAGGAAGTCGGCACCGATTTTCAGTGCGCCAGTACCGCCAACGGCCTGGGTGGTGATGACGCGGCCAGCGGCGATCAGCGGCGAGTCATTGCCGAACAGCAGCTTTTGCACGGCCTGGTCGTAGGCGGCGATGCCGTCGATTGGCAGGTAGCCACGGGATACGTGTTGAGCGGCGCGAATGGTTTCGGCTTCGACAACGGCGCGCAGGAGTGGAATTCGCCCCTCCTCGTTGCAGTAAACACCGACCCCCAGGTTGACTTTGTTGGTCCGGGTATCGGCGTTGAATGCTTCGTTGAGGCCCAGGATTGGATCGCGTGGTGCCATTTCGACAGCGGAGAACAGGCTCATTATTGCGGCGGCTCTGAATGGAGAGTGGAGGGACGTGTCGCGCTCCAGCCGAATGCACTAGAGCGGTGCACAAACGGGGAGCTAGTATAGAGGCCATCGGCGATGGCTGGCGACAGGCGAATCAGCATTTCGGGTAAGTTTTTCCGATTATTTATCGACCGTTAGTCGAATGGCGTCGGCAAAGGTTTTGCGTGATGTAGGACGTTTGCCTTGAAAGCGCTGGCAATCGGCTCCACATTGAGCACAATCCAGTTTTTTCCTCGGGCGACATCGGTCGTTTGCGGTCTTTCTCGTTCGTGCCGGTTTTACCGGCAAGAGTGATCCAGAGGTATTTCATGTCTGAATTCCAGCTAGTCACCCGTTTCGAGCCCGCCGGCGATCAGCCGGAAGCCATCCGCCTGATGGTCGAGGGTATCGAAGCCGGGCTGGCGCACCAGACGCTGCTCGGTGTGACCGGCTCGGGCAAGACCTTCAGCATCGCCAATGTGATCGCCCAGGTGCAGCGCCCGACCCTGGTGCTGGCGCCGAACAAGACCCTGGCGGCGCAGTTGTACGGGGAGTTCAAGGCATTCTTCCCGAACAACGCGGTGGAATATTTCGTTTCCTACTACGACTACTACCAGCCGGAAGCCTATGTGCCGTCCTCGGACACCTTCATCGAGAAAGACGCCTCGATCAACGACCACATCGAACAGATGCGATTGTCCGCAACCAAGGCATTGCTCGAGCGCAAGGACGCGATCATCGTCACCACGGTGTCCTGCATCTACGGTCTGGGCAGCCCGGAAACCTACTTGAAGATGGTGTTGCACGTGGATCGCGGCGACCGGCTCGATCAGCGCGAATTGCTGCGCCGCCTGGCCGACCTGCAGTACACCCGCAATGACATGGATTTTGCCCGTGCGACCTTCCGCGTGCGTGGCGATGTGATCGATATCCACCCGGCGGAATCCGATTTCGAGGCGATCCGCATCGAGCTGTTCGACGATGAAGTGGAAAGCCTGTCGGCGTTCGATCCGCTGACCGGCGAAGTCATTCGCAAACTGCCGCGCTTCACCTTCTACCCGAAGAGCCACTACGTGACGCCACGGGAAACCCTGATGGGCGCGGTCGAAGGCATCAAAGTGGAATTGCAGGAGCGTCTGGAATACCTACGCTCCAACAACAAACTGGTGGAAGCCCAACGCCTGGAGCAGCGCACCCGTTTCGACCTGGAGATGATCCTCGAACTGGGTTACTGCAACGGCATCGAAAACTACTCGCGCTATCTGTCTGGTCGTGAAGCCGGCGCGGCGCCACCAACCCTTTACGATTACCTGCCGGCCGATGCCTTGCTGGTGATCGACGAGTCCCACGTCAGCGTTCCGCAGGTTGGCGCCATGTACAAGGGCGACCGCTCGCGTAAGGAAACCCTGGTCGAATACGGCTTCCGCCTGCCTTCGGCCCTGGACAACCGGCCGATGCGTTTCGATGAGTGGGAAAGCATCAGCCCGCAGACGATTTTCGTCTCGGCGACCCCGGGCAACTACGAAGCCGAGCACGCCGGGCGCGTCATTGACATGGTGGTGCGCCCGACCGGGCTGGTGGACCCACAAATCGAGATCCGCCCGGCACTGACCCAGGTCGACGATTTGCTGTCGGAAATCAGCAAGCGCGTGGCGGTCGAGGAGCGGGTGTTGGTCACGACGCTGACCAAGCGCATGGCCGAGGACCTGACTGACTATCTGGCGGATCACGGCGTGCGTGTGCGCTATCTGCACTCGGACATCGACACCGTGGAGCGGGTCGAGATTATCCGCGATCTGCGTCTCGGCACCTTCGATGTGCTGGTGGGGATCAACCTGCTGCGCGAAGGCCTGGACATGCCGGAGGTCTCATTGGTGGCGATCCTCGATGCCGACAAGGAAGGTTTCCTGCGTTCCGAGCGCTCGCTGATCCAAACCATCGGTCGGGCGGCGCGTAACCTCAATGGCCGGGCGATTCTGTATGCCGACCGCATTACCGGTTCCATGGAACGCGCGATCGGCGAAACCGAGCGCCGTCGCGACAAGCAGATCGCCTTCAACCTGGCCAACGGCATCACCCCCAAAGGCGTGTTCAAGGACGTTGCCGACATCATGGAAGGCGCCACCGTGCCCGGTTCGCGCAGCAAGAAGCGCAAAGGCATGGCCAAGGCCGCCGAGGAAAACGCCCGGTACGAAGCCGAACTGCGCTCGCCGGGCGAGATCGCCAAGCGCATTAAAGCCCTGGAAGAGAAGATGTACCAGCTCGCCCGAGACCTGGAGTTCGAGGCCGCGGCGCAGATGCGCGACGAGGTTGCCAAGTTGCGTGAGCGGTTGTTGACGGTCTGAAATTGAAACGCGGTCCCTGTGGCGAGGGGGCTTGCCCCCGTTGGGCTGCGAAGCGGCCCTAAGGCTATTTGGCTCGGTCGATCAGGATTATCGAGTGTGCCGGATTTGCGACTGCTGCGCAGCCGAGCGGGGCGGTGCGGCGATCCGACAAGCCCCCTCGCCACAATGTTGTGTATGACTCGATATCAGTGTGCTTCACCCGCCTTCAACCCCTCCGGCAACTTCCTGGTCAGCAACACCGCCACCATGCTGATCCCCAGCGCAATCCCGACAAAGTGAAACGCATCGTTATAGGCCATGATCGACGCCTGTTGGTGGGCGATCTCGCTGAGTTTGCCCAGTGCTGCCGTTTCATTGCCCAGCCGATCAGCCAGTGAGGCGATCCGTTCGGCCACCTGCGGATTGCTCGGCACGATGGATTCACGCAAGTAGTCAAAGTAAACCTTGGTCCGTGCATCCAGCAGCGTGGCGAGCAGGGCGATGCCGATGGCGCCGCCGAGGTTGCGCAGGATGTTGAACAGGCTCGAGGCCGATCCCGCATCCTGGGGCAGGATGTAGGCGGTGGCGATCAGCGAGATGGTCACCATGATCAGCGGTTGGCCCAGGGCGCGGATGATCTGGATCTGATTGAACTGCGGCCCGGCAAAGTCCGGGTTCAGCACGCCCGAAGAGAAACTCGCCAACCCGAACAGCCCGAAGCCCAGCGTGCACAGCCATTTCGGCGAGACGAACTTCATCAACTTGGGCACCAGCGGGATCAGGAAAAGTTGCGGCACGCCCATCCACATGATCACTTCACCGATCTGCAGGGCGTTGTAGTTCTGGATCTGCGCCAGGTACAGCGGCAGCAGGTAGATCGAGCCGTACAGCCCGACCCCCATCCCGACGCTGGAAATACTGGATAACCCGAAGTTGCGGTTGCCGAGGATGCCGAGATTGATCAGTGGATTGGGTTTGGAAAACTGCACGATCACAAAGCTGATCAGGCTGACCAGCGCGATGCTGCCCAGGGTCACGATCAGGTTCGACTCCAGCCAGTCCTTGCGATGGCCTTCCTCCAGAAACACCTGCAAGCAACCAAGCCCGACGCCGAGGGTGAGAATGCCGGCGTAATCGGTGCTTTTCAGCAACTCCCAGTGGGCTTCTTTTTTCTCCAGGCCGTACATCAGGCCGGCGATCATGATCAGGCCGGGCGGGATGTTGATGTAGAAAATGTATTCCCAGCCCCAGTTCTCGGTCAGCCAGCCACCAAGAGTAGGGCCGATGGAGGGCGCGAAGGTGGCGGTCATGGCGAACATGGCCATGCCTTTGGCGCGGTGGTGTTCCGGGAGCTTGATCAGGGTCAGGGTGAACGCCAGTGGAATCAGCGCGCCACCGGTAAAGCCTTGCAGGGCGCGGAACACGATCATGCTTTCCAGGCTCCACGCCATGGAGCAGAGCAGGGACGCGGCCAGGAATCCGAGGGACACCCACACCGCCAGGCGCCGGGCCGACAGCAACTGCACGAGCCAGGCGGTGAGCGGGATCATGATGATTTCCGCCACCAGGTACGAGGTGGAAATCCACGAGCCTTCTTCCAGGGTCGCCGACAGCGCACCCTGGATGTCCTTGAGCGAGGAGTTGGTGATCTGGATGTCCAGCACCGCCATGAACGCACCGAGCATCACGCTCATCACCGCAATCCAGTCCCGCCGGGTCGGTTCGCCGACCGGGCGGATCAGTTGATCACCGGCCATCGTCAGGGGCGTCTTTGTGGCTCACTTTGGGGATGACATCTTCAGGGGCGTCCTTGATGTTCACCTTGGCGGTGACCGACATGCCCGGGCGGATCTTGCCGCGCAGCGGATTGTCCGCGGCGAAGGTCAGTTTTACCGGAATCCGTTGTACGACTTTGGTGAAGTTGCCCGTGGCATTGTCCGGCGGCAACAGGCTGAACTGCGCACCCGAGGCGGCGAACAGGCTGTCGACCCGGGCTTTGATCGGGGTGTCGTTGTAGGCGTCGAAGGTCAGTTCGGCTTCCTGGCCGGGCTGTATGTGGCCAATCTGGGTTTCCTTGAAATTGGCCTGAATCCAGATGTCTTCGTCCGGCACGATTGACAACAGGTAAGCACCGGCCTGCACGTATTGGCCTTCGCGGGCTGCTCGCTGGCCGATCAGACCGCTGATTGGCGCGTGGATTTCGCTGCGGGTCAGGTTCAGTTCGGCCTGGGCCAGGTCGGTTTTGGCATTGGCGATCTGCGCGTCAAGGCGTTTGATCTCGGCGTTCAGTGCGTTGACTTGCTGACGCTGACTTTGCGCGTCCGCCTGGGCCTTGGCCACTTGCGAGCGGGCGATGTGGGATTCGGCGGAGAGGGTGGTCACGCGTTCTTCCGAGACATAGCCGGGTTTGCGCAAGGTCTCGGCGCGGGTCAGGTCGATCTGCGAGCGACCGAGGCTGGCCTGGCTGGACGCGACTTGCGCTTCGCTGGCGGCAATCAGGCTGGCCTGCTGGGTCAGTTTGCTCTGGGCTTGCAGGCGTTCGGCCTCGCGGGTGGCGAGGGTCGCGTTGGCACGGTCGACGGCGAGGCGGAAGTCGTCGCCTTCGAGTTTGACCAGCAACTGGCCTTTCTCGACATGCTGGTTGTCCTGCACCAATACCTGATCGATGCGCGCGCCCAATTGGCTCGACACACGGGTGATCTCGCCCTGGACATAAGCGTTGTCGGTGCTTTCATAAAAGCGCCCCTTGAAGAACCAGTGGGCGAACAGGCCCCCGGCAATCAACAGGATGATCAGCAGGAAAAAGGACAGGCGACGCTTGAGTTGGGCAGGCATGAGGCAAACTGTAGTCGAGAAATTGTAAGAGAAGTTATCAGCAGGCAAATCTGGCATACAGCCGATTAACGGTAAATGCCATTGGCCGATATTCGGCCATTCACCGCGTCATACGGGCGTTACAGACGCAACCTTGGCTTAAATGCCCTGTTCACTGGAGCCGGGCGGGTGTCGCCTGTTACCATTCGCGCCTTGTTTGAACTTCGCTTTTATTCTTTTCGAGACATGCCATGACCACCGTCCGCACTCGCATCGCGCCATCGCCTACCGGGGATCCCCACGTAGGTACCGCCTACATCGCCTTGTTCAACTACTGCTTTGCCAAGCAGCACGGCGGTGAGTTCATCCTGCGGATCGAAGACACCGACCAACTGCGTTCGACCCGCGAGTCCGAACAGCAGATTTTCGACGCCTTGCGCTGGCTGGGGATCGACTGGAGCGAAGGCCCGGACGTCGGCGGCCCGCACGGTCCGTACCGTCAAAGCGAGCGCGGCGATATTTATCAGAAGTATTGCCAGCAGCTTGTGGAGCTCGGCCATGCCTTCCCGTGCTTCTGCACCGCCGAAGAGCTGGACCAGATGCGCGCCGAGCAGATGGCTCGCGGTGAAACCCCGCGTTACGACGGCCGCGCGCTGCTGCTGTCCAAGGAAGAAGTTGCCCGTCGCCTGGCGGCTGGTGAGCCCCACGTCATCCGGATGAAAGTACCGAGCGAAGGCGTCTGCGTGGTGCCGGACATGCTGCGTGGCGACGTTGAAATCCCGTGGGACCGCATGGACATGCAAGTCCTGATGAAGACCGACGGCCTGCCGACGTACTTCCTGGCCAACGTGGTCGACGACCACCTGATGGGCATCACCCACGTATTGCGCGGCGAAGAGTGGCTGCCATCGGCACCGAAGCTGATCCTGCTGTACGAGTACTTCGGCTGGGAGCAACCGGAGCTGTGCTACATGCCGCTGCTGCGTAACCCGGACAAGAGCAAGCTGTCCAAGCGCAAGAACCCGACCTCGGTGACGTTCTACGAGCGCATGGGCTTCATGCCGGAAGCGATGCTCAACTACCTGGGGCGCATGGGCTGGTCGATGCCGGACGAGCGCGAGAAGTTCTCGTTGCAGGAAATGGTCGACAACTTCGATCTCAAGCGCGTGTCCCTCGGCGGGCCGATCTTCGACATCGAGAAACTGTCGTGGCTCAACGGCCAATGGCTGCGTGACCTGCCGGTGGAAGAGTTCGCCACGCGCGTGCAGAAGTGGGCGTTCAATTCCGAATACATGATGAAGATCGCGCCGCACGTGCAGGGCCGCGTCGAAACCTTCAGCCAGGTGGCACCGCTGGCCGGGTTCTTCTTTGCCGGTGGCGTGAACCCCGATGCCAAGCTGTTCGAATCCAAGAAGCTCTCGGGCGATCAGGTCCGCCAGTTGATGCAGTTGATCCTGTGGAAGCTCGAAAGCCTGCGTCAGTGGGAGAAGGACAGCATCACCGCGACCATTCAGGCGGTGGTCGAATCCCTGGAGCTGAAGCTGCGTGATGCCATGCCGCTGATGTTCGCTGCGATCACCGGCCAGGCCAGTTCGGTGTCGGTGCTCGATGCGATGGAAATCCTCGGGCCGGACCTGACCCGTTTCCGTCTGCGCCAGGCCATTGACCTGCTGGGCGGCGTGTCGAAGAAAGAAAACAAAGAGTGGGAAAAGCTGCTGGGCGCTATCGCCTGAGCACGCCTGACTCTGCGGTAGCCGTCGGAGGCCGGGATCTTTTGTTCCTGTCCTCCGGCGTTTTCCCCCGAATTTATGGGGGGAGGGCGGTAAGTGGTTGTTATGTCGGCAAAAAATTTTAAATTTTTTGAAAAATAAGTTTGACAGGCTTTCGATACGCCCTTAAGATTCGCCCCGTCCTCAGCGATGAAATCAACGATGAGGGGCTATAGCTCAGCTGGGAGAGCGCTTGCATGGCATGCAAGAGGTCGACGGTTCGATCCCGTCTAGCTCCACCAAATTACACTTCAAGGTCTGGCCACACCGGCCTTGAAGCGATCAACACTCAGCGTTGGTCTGTTGTATAGAAGGGTTTGCGTCCCCTTCGTCTAGTGGCCTAGGACACCGCCCTTTCACGGCGGTAACAGGGGTTCGAGTCCCCTAGGGGACGCCAGTTTTACAGAAGCGATGTTGCAAGATGTCGTTCCGCCGCGAGGCGAAAAATCCGGGGCTATAGCTCAGCTGGGAGAGCGCCTGCATGGCATGCAGGAGGTCAGCGGTTCGATCCCGCTTAGCTCCACCAATTTTACAGTTCAAGGTCTGGCCACACCGGCCTTGAATCGATCAGCTCTCAGCACTGATCAGTTGTATAGAAGGGTTTGTGTCCCCTTCGTCTAGTGGCCTAGGACACCGCCCTTTCACGGCGGTAACAGGGGTTCGAGTCCCCTAGGGGACGCCACGATTACCCGCTCTGCGGGATTTATAAGGGTCATTCAATTATTGAATGGCCCTTTTGTTTGTCTGGCGTTTGGCCAAATTCCTCCATTTCCAAAAAACTGTTCTTCAGACCAGCGGTCACATCCATGACTTGCTAAAATTTATTATGAGAATAATATTTCAATCGTAATATTTGGAGGCAACGATGAACGATAAAAAAGCTCAAACCCGCGAACGCATCCTCAAGGCTGCCAGCGCAGCGCTAATTCAGCGCGGCCCGGCCGAGCCAAGTGTGGGCGAAGTGATGGGTGCAGCGGGCCTGACGGTCGGCGGCTTCTACGCCCACTTCGAAAGCAAGGACGCGATGATGCTCGAGGCGTTCAGGCAATTGCTCGGTCACCGCCGCGACCTGATTGCCGACATGGACGCGGAATTGACCGGCGAAGAGCGCCGCGCGTTGGTGGCAGCGTTTTATCTGTCGCGCAAGCACCGTGATTCCTCCGAATCGGCCTGTCCGATCCCGGCATCGGTCGGCGAACTGGGGCGGCTGCCGGAAGCGTTTCGTGTCGCGCTCAATGAGCATGTGGAATTGATGGTCGCGCAGTTGGCGGCCAGCCCTGAAGAAACCGAAAAAGCCCTGGCCGACATGGCCTTGATGGTGGGTGGGCTGGCTCTGGCGCGGGCGCTGGGGCCGGGAGAGTTGTCCGATCGATTACTGCGTGCCGCCAAATCGGCAGTGCGTTGACCTGAAGGCTGCGGCCTGAGGAGAATGCGATGAGCACGTTAAAGTGGGTTCGTGGCGTTAATGGCACCTTGGGCTGGTTTGCCCCGAAACTGGTCGCAAGCAAAATGCGACAGGCGTTCATGACGCCACGGGATCTGCCGCTGCGTGACTGGGAGCTGCCGCTGTTGGCGAAGTCTGAGCGGATTACCCTGCGTTTCGGTCTCTCGGCCTTGCGCTGGGGGCAGGGCCCGGCAGTCTTGCTGATGCATGGTTGGGAAGGGCGGCCAACGCAGTTTGCCAGCCTCATCACCGCGCTGGTCGATGCCGGTTACTCGGTCGTGGCCCTGGATGGTCCGGCCCACGGTCGCTCACCGGGCAGTGAGGCGAATGTGGTGCTGTTCGCCCGCGCCATGCTTGAAGCGGCCGCCGAACTGCCACCCCTGCAAGCGGTCATCGGCCACTCCATGGGCGGCGCCAGTGCGATGCTCGCGGTCCAGTTGGGCTTGCGCACCGAAACCCTGGTCACCATTGCCGCTCCGGCGCGAATTCTCGGCGTGTTGCGTGGTTTTGCCCGCTATGTCGGGTTGCCACCGAAGGCCCGCTCGGCATTCATTCGCCAGGTCGAGCAAGACGTCGGCATGCGAGCCGCGACGCTGGATGTCGCGCACTATCAACTCGACATGCCCGGCCTGATTGTCCACGCCGAAGACGACAACCTTGTCTCTGTGAAGGAATCCCAGTTGATTCACGAAGCGTGGTTCGACAGCCGCTTGTTGCGTTTGAAAGACGGTGGTCATCAGCGAGTGTTGGCCGACCCGCGGGTGATTGATGGCGTGTTATCACTGCTGGCCGGGCGCAGTCTGCAATCACGCCAATCCGCCTGAGCTTCCGTTACACTGCCCCGGTCGAAATTATCTGACCAGGGAGTCGGGCATGGGCTGGGATCGGGAAACGCCGTTCATCATTGATCTGCAAGTGAGCGCCGAGGACATTGACGGGTTGGGGCACGCGAACAACGCGGTCTACGTGACCTGGCTCGAACGCTGTGCCTGGCGCCACTCCCAGCGCCTTGGCCTGGACCTGGTCGAATATCGACGGCTGGACCGGGCGATGGCGGTGGTGCGCCACGAGATCGATTACCTGGCGGCTGCCTATGAGGACGATGAGTTGCAATTGGCGACCTGGATCATCGATTGGGACCAGCGCCTGAAAATGACCCGGCACTTCCAGCTGATCCGCCCCAGCGACAACACCACGCTATTGCGCGCGCAGACCACGTTCGTTTGCATCGAACTGTCCACCGGCAAGCCCAAGCGCATGCCGGCAGAATTCATCGAGGGCTATGGCCCGGCGCTACAAACCCCGGCCTGACGCTGATTCCTGTGGCGAGGGGGCTTGCCCCCGTTCGGCTGCGAAGCAGTCGCAAAACCTGTCGATGCAATTTATCTGACGAAATGCCGGGGCCGCTTCGCGACCCAACGGGGCGGTACGGCGGTCCGACAAGCCCCCTCGCCACAGGGTATGGGCGAGTCTTTCCATTGATAATCCAGTAAACTGCCGCACGTTTTTCCTCGAGTGTGTTTTTCATGCAAATTGCTTTGGCGCCCATGGAGGGGTTGGTCGACGACATCCTGCGCGATGTGCTGACCCGCGTGGGTGGTATTGACTGGTGCGTGACCGAGTTCATTCGGGTCAACGACCAGTTGCTCACACCTGCCTATTTCCACAAGTTCGGCCCGGAGTTGCTCAACGGTGCCCGGACGGCCTCAGGCGTGCCGCTGCGTGTGCAACTGCTCGGTTCCGATCCGGTGTGCCTGGCGGAAAATGCCGCGCTGGCCTGCGAGCTGGGTTCCGAAGTGATCGACCTGAACTTCGGCTGTCCGGCCAAGACCGTGAACAAGTCCCGTGGTGGCGCGGTACTGCTCAAGGAGCCCGAGCTGCTCAACCAGATCGTCGAGCACGTTCGTCGTGCCGTCCCCGCGCACATTCCAGTCACCGCCAAGATGCGCCTGGGCTTCGACAGCCCGGACGGTTCGCTGGTGTGTGCCACGGCCCTGGCCGAAGGTGGCGCCGAACACATCGTGGTGCACGCGCGGACCAAGGTCGACGGCTACAAACCGCCAGCACACTGGGAGTGGATTCCGCGGGTGCAGGACGTGGTCAAGGTGCCGGTGTTCGCCAATGGCGACATCTGGAGCGTCGAAGACTGGCGTCGCTGCCGCGAAATCAGCGGTGTGGAAGACATCATGCTCGGTCGTGGCCTGGTTTCGCGTCCGGACCTTGCCCGGCAGATCGCCGCGGCGCGGGCCGGTGAGGAGGTCGTCGAGATGACCTGGGCCGAGTTGCTGCCGTTGATTCAGGACTTCTGGTTGCAGGCCAAGGCACAGATGACGCCACGCCAGTCGCCGGGTCGCCTGAAGCAATGGCTGGCGATGCTGACCCGCAATTATCCCGAGGCGGTGGAGCTGTTCACCGTGCTGCGTCGTGAGACCGAGCTGGATAATGTCTCGCGTTTGCTGGGGCTGCCGGTGGCTGAAGCGGCCTGAGCCTTTTTTGTGCCTTGTCCTTTAAAAAAGCGCTACTTCAGCAGTTTTTGAAACTCTTCCACCGGCAACGGCTGGCTATGCAAATACCCTTGGTAGAAATGGCATTCCAGCCCCTGCAGGAACTCAAGCTGCTCCGCTGTTTCCACCCCTTCGGCAATCACTTTCAAATCCAGGCTGCGAGCCATGGCGACGATGGCGCGGATGATCTCGGCGTCGTTCGGGTCGCTGGTGGCGTCGCGGATGAACGACTGGTCGATTTTCAGGGTGTCGACCGGCAAGCGCTTGAGGTAGGTCAGTGAGGAGTAGCCAGTGCCGAAGTCGTCCATGGCGAAGCTCACGCCGAGTTTTTTCAGGCGGCGCATTTTGCTGATGGTGTCTTCCAGGTTATGGATGACGATGCCTTCGGTGATTTCCAGCTTCAACAGGGAGCAGGGCAGGCCATAGCTGGTCAGGCTGTTTTCGATTCGTTCGACGAAGTCGTTCTGGCGGAACTGGCGCGGGCTGATGTTCACGCACAGGCTGAATTTGTACGGGTTCACCAGACCGTCGTCGATCAACTGCTTGAAGGCCTGGCAGGCTTCGTCGAGGATCCAGGTGCCGACCTCCAGAATCAGCCCGCTGTCTTCCAGTACCTTGATGAACTCGGCGGGTGATTGCGCGCCGAGCTCCGGATGATTCCAGCGTACCAGTGCCTCGGCGCCGACAATGCGGTCGCCCCGGGCGTCGACCTGGGGTTGGTAATGCACACGAAACTCGCCCCGGGAAAGCGCCAGGCGCAAGTCAGTCTCCATGCGCAGGCGTTCGCTCGCGGCCTTCTGCATGGTGTTGTGGTACATCTGCGCGGTATTGCGCCCCGAGTCCTTGGCGCGATAAAGCGCGATGTCGGCGCGCTTGAGCAGGTCGGTCGGGGTCGAGCCGTGATCGGGGATCAGCGCAATGCCGATGCTGGGTGTCACTTGCAGGCGCTGGCCGTCGAGGAACATCGGTTCGGACAGCAGCTCGCGGATGGTGTCGGCCACTTCGCGAACCTGATCGCTGACCTCACTGCGCGAGCCTTCGAGACCGCTGAGCAGTACCACGAATTCGTCACCGCCCAGGCGCGCAACGGTGTCTTCCATGCGCACGCTGGCCTCCAGGCGCGCGGTGATGATTTTCAGCACCGTGTCGCCCACCGGGTGCCCGAGGGAGTCGTTGATGTGCTTGAAGTGGTCGAGGTCGAGGAACATCAGCGCGCCGCGCAGGTTATGCCGTTTGAGCAGGGCGATCTGCTGGCTCAGGCGGTCCATCAGCAAGGCGCGGTTGGGCAGGTTGGTCAGTGGGTCGTGGTAGGCCAGGTGGCGGATCTGCGCTTCGGCGTTTTTCAGCAGACTGACGTCTCGCGCGGTCAACAGCAGGCAGGCGGTTTCATTGAGGGTGATCGGTTCCACCGAGACTTCGACGGTGAGCAGTTCGCCGCGCTTGTTGCGCCCGAGCATTTCCTGGTGATGAACCCGACCCTTGATCTGCAATTCCGCCAGCAGCGCCGAGCGTTGTTTTTCTTCCGCCCATATCCCCACCTGATACACCGTGCGGCCCACCACTTCCTCGGCGCGGTAACCGGTCAGGCGGCAGAAGCCGTCGTTGACCTCCAGATAGCGTCCGGTGTCGCGCTCGGTGATGGTGATGGCGTCGGGGCTGGAGTGAAAGGCCTTGGCGAATTTCTCTTCACTGGCCTTGAGCGCCGCTTCCGAGCGCTGTTGCTGGGTGATATCGCGCAGCGTGGTGACGATGCAGGCCTGGTCGCCGACGCTGATCTGGCGGCTGGAAATCACGCAAGTCAGGACCTGTCCGTCCTTGTGCTGGACCAGAATGGCCACGTTGTTCAGGCCTTGTTCGCGGATCACTTGTTCGATCCGTCGCAGGCTTTTCGCCGAAGCGTCCCACAGGCCGATTTCGTCGGCGCTGCGGCCGATCACATCGGCAGTGCTCCAGCCGAAGGTCTGGGTGAAGCTGGAGTTGATTTCAATGAACTGGCCGGAGTCCTGGTGGGTGACGCAGATCGGATCGGGGCTGACCTGGAACAGCGTGGCGAATTTTTCTTCGGAGGCCACCAGCCGTTGCTCGCGCTCGACCTGGTCGGTGATGTCGAGCAATGTGCCGGCCATGCGCACCGGCACGCCGTTGTCATCGCGGTAGAGGCGGGCGCGGCTTTCCAGGTAGCGCGAGCTGCCGTCGGGTAACTGCACGCGGTAGGTCAATTGATAGTTGCCGGCCGGGCCTTCACGCAGGCTGCGGTAAGCGTCGCGCATGGTGTCGCGTTCTTCGCCGGGCACGCCTTCGAAGAACTCGTCGAAGGACTCGTGAAAGGGTTTGGCGTCCAGGCCGTGCAGTTGGGCGGCCCGTGCCGATCCGTAGAGCATGCCGCTGGGAATGTGCCAGTCCCAGGTGCCGAGTTGCGCCGAGTCCAGGGCCAGGTCGAGGCGCTCCTGGCTGTCCTTGAGGGCATGTTCGGCGATTTTGCGTTCGGTGGTGTCAAGGAAAGTGCTCAGTAGATAGGGTTGGCCTTCGAGCTCGACTTTTTGCGCACTGAGGATGCCGTCGTGGACCTGGCCATTGCTGGCACGAAACTGCACTTCCATGCTGACCAGATCGCCTTTGGCTTTGGTGGCCTTGACCAGTTCGTCCCGTTGCTCGGGGTGCACCCACAGGCCCAGCTCCAGAGTGGTGCGGCCGATCGCGTTTTGCACCGGCCAGCCGAACAGGCTTTCGAAATACTGGTTGGCTTCGGAAATCAGGCCGTCTTCCTGGCGGGTCAGCAGGACCATGTTCGGGCACAGGTGAAACAGGGTGGCGAAGCGTTTTTCCGAGCTGCTCAACGCCTGTTCGCGCTGGCGCTGGTGGGTAATCTCGCGGATTACGCCGATCATCCGTGGCCTGCCGTGCTTGTCCGGTAATAGGCTGCCGTTGATTTCCAGCCAGTGCAGGCTGCCATCGGGCCAGCGGATGCGGTGACGCATCGCTTGCTCCAGCGGCGCGCCAGCAATGACCGCGTGGAATGCGCGAAGGGTTTTCGCGCGATCCTCCGGGGGCAGCAGGTCGAGGTATTCCAGATCCGATGGCAACGGTTTGCGGGGGTCGAAGCCGAACAACGCCTGCGTACCCCGGGACCAGCTGATCTGCCCGCGCTCGATGTCCCAATACCAGGCACCCAGGCGCGCGCCGTTGAGCGCGGCCAACAGTTGCGAGGCACTTTCCCAGCTCTGTTCGGAGTTTTTCGGGTCAAGTGCCTGTATGCGCGGCATTGGCGGAATACGGTCAACAGATTTGGGCATTGGCAAGCCTTAGGCTGAATGGGCGTTTGGCACAGGGGGGCGCGGCTCTATAGGAGTAGCACAAGTCAGCCTTGAGTCCCTGGCGGATCGAGTTGAGCATCCAGCAAGGCCATGAAAGCCCGAGCAGCATTCGACAGCGTCCTTTCCGTGTGCAGGATATAGCCTAGCTGGCGAGTGAGCTGTATGCCCGGCAAAGGTATGCGCGCCACCTGGTCATCGAGCATGGTGCGCGGCAAAACGCTCCAGGCCAGGCCGATCGAGACCATCATCTTGATGGTTTCCAGGTAGTTGGTGCTCATGGCGATGTTGGGCGTCAGGCCCTGGGCTTCAAACAGCCGTTGCACAATGTGGTGGGTAAAGGTGTTACCGCCGGGGAAGACCGCCGGGTGTCGGGCGATATCCGCCAGGCTGACCTTGCCGTTATTGAGCAACGAATGTTCCGGGGCAACCACGAAATCCAGCGGGTCGTCCCACACCGGGGTGGCCTTGACCAGCGCATGGGGTTCCGGTGCCAGGGTAATGACCGCCAGTTCGGCACGGCCGTGGAGAATTTCCTCGTAGGCCACTTCCGAATCGAGGAACTGAATATCCAGCGCCACTTGTGGGTAGCGTCGGGTGAACTCCCTCAATAAGGGTGGCAAACGGTGCAGGCCGATATGGTGACTGGTGGCCAGGGTCAGACGGCCGGTCACTTCACCTGTGAGGTTGGTCAAGGCGCGGCGCGTATCATCGAGGACATTGAGAATCTGGTAGGCCCGCGGCAGCAGGGCGCGCCCGGCCTCGGTCAGGCCCACTTCACGCCCCAGGCGATCGAACAACCGCACCTTCAATTGCTGCTCCAGCCCGGCGATGCGTTTGCTGATGGCCGGTTGGGTCAGGTGCAGTCGTTCCCCAGCGCCGGAGAAGCTTCCGGTCTCGGCGATGGCAATAAAAGCATTGAGGTTGGCCAGGTCCATGGTTGTATTCCAGTTGGTTATCCAAAGCATAAAAAATATGAATTTGAGTTATTTAATGTAACCCCATAGGATCAGCCTCACAAGCCAAAGGGTTATTGAGACTTTCAAGACCCAGAGGTCTGTGTAGCGAGTTTGTTAGTTCAAATTCGGATGCCAGAAGTCCATAGCCAAGGCGCTGCGACGAGTCATAGCGCGCTATGGCGAGGAGCAGCAACGCAGGATATGGGCTTCTGGCGCCGAAGTTGACTAACGAAACTCGCTATACAGACCTCACTGGCATAGAAAAAGCTGATGAGGAACCGTCTGATGGCCGGCAAAACGCTCTACGACAAGCTCTGGGATTCGCATTTGGTCAAGCAGCGCGACGATGGCTCTGCGCTGATCTACATCGATCGTCACATCATCCACGAAGTGACCTCGCCGCAAGCCTTCGAAGGCCTGCGTCTGGCCGGGCGCAAGCCATGGCGCATCGATGCCAACATCGCGACCCCGGACCACAACGTACCGACCACGCCGGAGCGCAAGGGCGGCATCGACGCCATCGTTGACCAGGTCTCGCGCCTGCAAGTGCAGACCCTCGATGACAACTGCGATGAATACGGCATCGTCGAGTTCAAGATGAACGACGTTCGCCAGGGCATCGTCCACGTCATCGGCCCGGAGCAGGGCGCAACCTTGCCGGGCATGACCGTGGTCTGCGGCGACTCCCACACCTCGACCCACGGCGCATTCGGCGCATTGGCTCACGGTATCGGCACTTCCGAGGTCGAGCATGTGCTCGCCACCCAGTGCCTGGTCGCCAAGAAAATGAAAAACATGCGGGTAGCGGTCGAAGGCCAATTGCCGTTCGGCGTGACCGCCAAGGACATCGTGCTCGCCGTGATCGGCAAGATCGGCACCGCCGGCGGTAACGGCCACGCCATCGAATTCGCCGGCAGCGCGATTCGCGACCTGTCCGTCGAAGGCCGCATGACCATCTGCAACATGTCCATCGAGGCCGGCGCTCGCGTAGGCCTGGTGGCCGCGGACGAAAAGACCGTGGCTTACGTCAAGGGCCGTCCATTTGCTCCGAAAGGCGCGGAATGGGACCTGGCCGTCGAAGCCTGGAAAGACCTGGTGTCTGACGCTGATGCCAGGTTCGATACCGTGATCGAGCTCGATGCGACCCAGATCAAGCCGCAAGTCAGCTGGGGCACTTCGCCGGAAATGGTGTTGGCTGTTGATCAGAACGTGCCGGATCCTGCGAAGGAAATGGACCTGGTCAAGCGCGACTCCATCGTCCGCGCCTTGAAGTACATGGGTTTGACCGCCAATCAGGCGATCACCGACATTCAGCTCGACCGCGTGTTCATCGGTTCCTGCACCAACTCGCGGATCGAAGACCTGCGCGCTGCGGCGGTGATCGCCAAGGGCCGCAAAGTGGCCTCGACCATCAAGCAGGCCATCGTCGTGCCGGGCTCGGGTCTGGTCAAAGCCCAGGCTGAATCGGAAGGCCTGGACAAGATTTTCCTCGAAGCCGGTTTCGAATGGCGCGAGCCGGGTTGCTCGATGTGCCTGGCGATGAACCCGGACCGTTTGGAATCCGGCGAGCATTGCGCTTCGACCTCCAACCGTAACTTCGAAGGTCGTCAGGGCGCTGGTGGTCGTACTCACCTCGTCAGCCCGGCCATGGCCGCCGCAGCCGCTGTGAACGGTCGTTTCGTCGACGTCCGTGAATTGATTTAAGGAGCGCAGCATGAAAGCTTTTACCCAGCACACTGGACTTGTCGCGCCTTTGGATCGTGCCAACGTCGACACCGACCAGATCATCCCGAAGCAATTCTTGAAGTCGATCAAGCGCACGGGCTTTGGCCCGAACCTGTTCGATGAATGGCGCTACCTGGATGTGGGCCAGCCTTATCAGGACAACTCCAGGCGTCCGCTGAACAAGGACTTCGTCCTCAACGCCGAACGTTACCAGGGCGCCAGCGTATTGCTGGCCCGGGAGAACTTCGGTTGCGGCTCCAGCCGTGAACATGCGCCGTGGGCGCTGGAAGAGTACGGTTTCCGCAGCATCATCGCGCCGAGCTATGCCGACATCTTCTTCAACAACAGCTTCAAGAACGGCTTGCTGCCGATCATCTTGAGCGATGCCGAAGTCGATGAGCTGTTCCAGCAGGTCGAGGCCAATCCGGGCTACCAGTTACAGGTCGATCTGCAAGCCCAGACCGTGACCCGCCCTGACGGCAAAGTGTTGAGCTTCGAAATCGATGCCTTTCGCAAACACTGCCTGCTCAACGGCCTGGACGATATCGGCCTGACCTTGCAGGACGGCGATGCGATTGCGACGTTTGAAGCCAAGCATCGTGCGAGCCAGCCTTGGTTGTTTCGCGACGCGTGATTGATCCGAGATTGATGTAGTCAGGGCCGGCCTCTTCGCGAGCAAGCCCGCTCCCACAGTAATTGCGGCGTACACAAAACCTGTGGGAGCGGGCTTGCCCGCGATGAGGCCGGAACAGGCGCCACAAAACTAAAAGGAAGTCCCCCATGACCAGCACCGCCCGACACACCCAGGTAGTCCAAAAGCAATTCGGTGAACAGGCCTCGGCCTACCTGAGCAGCGCCGTCCACGCTCAAGGCACTGAATTCGCGCTGCTACAGGCCGAGCTGGCCGGGCAGGGCGATGCCCGGGTCCTGGATCTGGGTTGCGGCGCCGGTCACGTGAGTTTTCATGTGGCACCGCTGGTCAAGGAAGTGGTGGCCTATGACCTGTCGCAGCAGATGCTCGACGTGGTGACCGCTGCCGCTGTCGATCGTGGCTTGAGCAACGTGACCACGGTCAATGGTGCCGCTGAGCGCCTGCCGTTCGCCGATGGCGAATTCGATTTCGTCTTCAGCCGTTATTCGGCGCACCATTGGAGCGATCTGGGCCTGGCCCTGCGGGAGGTGCGTCGAGTCCTGAAACCGGGCGGTGTGGCGGCGTTCGTCGACGTGTTGTCACCGGGTAGCCCGCTGTTCGACACTTACCTGCAAAGCGTCGAAGTGCTGCGCGACACCAGCCATGTGCGCGATTATTCCGCCGGCGAGTGGCTGCGCCAGGTCAGCGAGGCGGGGCTGCACACCCGCAGTACCACCCGTCAGCGCTTGCGCCTGGAGTACAACAGCTGGGTCGAGCGCATGCGCACACCTGAAGTGATGCGCGCGGCGATCCGCGAGTTGCAGCAGTCGATGGGCAATGAAGTACGCGAATATTTCGAGATTGAGGCCGATGGTTCGTTCAGTACCGATGTACTGGTGCTGATGGCTGAGCGATAGAATTTTTCCGGGTGCGTCCATGGGCGCACCGACTGATGACATGAGGAAAGCATGAGCAAGCAGATTCTGATTCTCCCAGGTGACGGTATTGGCCCGGAAATCATGGCCGAAGCGGTCAAGGTGCTGGAGCTGGCCAGTGACAAGTTTGCCCTGGGTTTCGAGCTGAGCCACGACGTGATCGGTGGTGCTGCCATCGACAAGCACGGCGTGCCGCTGGCCGACGAGACCCTGGACCGTGCCCGCGCGGCCGACGCCGTGTTGCTGGGCGCCGTTGGCGGCCCGAAATGGGATGCCATCGAGCGTGACATCCGCCCTGAACGCGGCCTGTTGAAGATCCGTGCGCAACTGGGCCTGTTCGGCAACCTGCGCCCGGCGATCCTGTACCCGCAACTGGCCGAGGCTTCCAGCCTGAAGCCGGAAATCGTGGCCGGCCTGGACATCCTGATCGTCCGTGAGCTGACCGGCGGTATCTACTTCGGCGCGCCACGCGGCACCCGTACCCTGGAAAACGGCGAGCGTCAGTCCTACGACACCCTGCCATACAGCGAAAGCGAAATCCGTCGTATCGCCCGTGTCGGTTTCGACATGGCCATGGTCCGTGGCAAGAAGCTGTGTTCGGTGGACAAGGCCAACGTACTGGCCTCCAGCCAGCTGTGGCGTGAAGTGGTCGAACAAGTGGCCAAGGATTATCCTGAAGTCGAACTGAGCCACATGTACGTCGACAACGCCGCGATGCAGCTGGTGCGTGCACCGAAGCAGTTCGACGTGATCGTCACCGACAACATGTTCGGCGACATCCTGTCCGACCAGGCCTCGATGCTCACCGGTTCCATCGGCATGCTGCCGTCGGCGTCCCTGGACACCAACAACAAAGGCATGTACGAGCCGTGCCACGGTTCGGCGCCGGACATCGCGGGCAAGGGCATCGCCAACCCGTTGGCGACCATTTTGTCGGTGTCGATGATGCTGCGTTACAGCTTCAACCAGCAGGCCGCGGCCGATGCCATCGAGAAAGCCGTCAGCCTGGTGCTGGATCAGGGCTTGCGCACCGGTGACATCTGGTCGGCCGGTTGTACTAAAGTCGGTACGCAGGAAATGGGTGACGCAGTAGTCGCCGCGCTGCGGAATCTGTAATCTCTCGGGCCCGCTGCCAAATTCAAGACAAGGCAGCGGCCCACATTTCAAGAAGGTGTAGTTGCGATGAAACGTGTAGGTCTGATCGGTTGGCGCGGTATGGTCGGTTCCGTGCTCATGCAGCGGATGCTGGAAGAGCAGGATTTCGATCTTATCGAGCCGGTGTTTTTCACCACTTCCAATGTCGGTGGCCAAGGCCCGTCCGTGGGCAAGGACATTGCTCCGCTCAAGGACGCTTACAGCATTGAAGAGCTGAAAACCCTCGACGTGATTCTGACCTGCCAGGGTGGCGACTACACCAGCGAAGTCTTCCCCAAGCTGCGTGAAGCCGGCTGGCAGGGTTACTGGATCGACGCCGCTTCCAGCCTGCGCATGCAGGATGACGCGGTGATCGTTCTGGATCCGGTCAACCGCAAGGTGATCGACCAGCAGTTGGATGCGGGCACCAAGAACTACATTGGCGGCAACTGCACCGTCAGCCTGATGCTGATGGGCCTTGGTGGCCTGTTCGAAGCTGGCCTGGTGGAGTGGATGAGCGCCATGACTTATCAGGCGGCCTCCGGTGCCGGCGCGCAGAACATGCGTGAACTGATCAAGCAAATGGGCGCGACCCACGCCGCTGTTGCCGATCAACTGGCCGATCCGGCCAGCGCGATCCTCGACATCGACCGTCGTGTGGCCGAAGCCATGCGCAGCGACGCGTACCCGACCGAAAACTTCGGCGTACCGCTGGCCGGCAGCCTGATCCCGTGGATCGACAAGGAACTGCCGAACGGCCAGAGCCGCGAAGAGTGGAAGGCCCAGGCCGAGACCAACAAGATCCTCGGTCGCTTCAAGAGCCCGATCCCGGTCGATGGTATCTGCGTGCGCATCGGCGCCATGCGCTGCCACAGCCAGGCGCTGACCATCAAGCTGAACAAAGACGTACCGATCGCTGATATCGAAGGGTTGATCAGCCAGCACAACCCTTGGGTCAAGCTGGTGCCGAACAGCCGTGAGACCAGCATTCAGGAGCTGAGCCCGAACAAGGTCACCGGCACCCTGAACATCCCGGTTGGTCGTCTGCGCAAGCTGAACATGGGTTCGCAATTCGTCGGCGCGTTTACCGTCGGCGACCAGTTGTTGTGGGGCGCGGCCGAACCGCTGCGTCGCATGCTGCGGATCCTGCTCGAGCGTTGATCGGTTGATGCAATGAAAGAACCCGCGCCTTGAAAGAGGTGCGGGTTTTTTTATCCTTGTAGGAGCGAGCTTGCTCGCGATGAGGCCGGCACGAACACCACAAATCTCCCGCCGAATTGCCTGCATCCCCACCACCCGGTAAAGTGCCGCTCCCCCCGTTTCGCCAGAGGTAAAACCCATGAGCCAGACCATTGATATTGCCGTGATCGGCGCCACCGGTACTGTCGGCGAAACACTCGTGCAGATTCTCGAAGAGCGCGATTTCCCGATCGGCAACCTTCATCTGTTGGCCAGCAGCGAATCGGCCGGCAGTTCGGTACCGTTTCGCGGCAAGAACGTGCGGGTGCGGGAGGTCGATGAGTTCGACTTCAGCAAGGTGCAGTTGGCATTCTTTGCCGCCGGCCCGGCGGTTTCGTTGAGTTTTGCTTCCCGCGCGACCGATGCCGGTTGCTCGGTGATCGATCTCTCCGGTGCCTTGGCGGCCGAAAAGGCGCCGCAGGTTGTGCCTGAGGCCAACGCTGAGGTGTTGGCCGGCTTGAAAAAGCCGTTTCAGCTCAGCAGTCCAAGTCCGTCGGCCACCACGCTGGCGGTGGTGCTCGCGCCACTGATGGATTTGCTCGACTTGCAGCGCGTCAGCCTGACCGCCAGCCTGGCGGTATCGGCCCAGGGCCGCGAAGCCGTGAGCGAGCTGGCGCGGCAGACCGCCGAGCTGCTGAATGTGCGGCCGCTGGAGCCGAAATTCTTTGATCGGCAGATGGCCTTCAACCTGTTGGCCCAGGTCGGCAAACCGGATGAGCAAGGTCATACGTTGCTGGAAAAACGCCTGGTGCGTGAGCTGCGCCAGGTCATGGCGCGGCCTTCATTGAAGATTTCCGTCACTTGCATTCAAGCCCCGGTGTTTTTTGGCGATAGCTATAGCGTGACCCTGCAGTCCGCGAGTGAAATCGACCTGGCGAAAATCAATGCGGCCCTGGAAGACGCACCCGGCATCGAGCTGGTGGAAGCCGGCGATTACCCGACGCCGGTGGGCGATGCGGTAGGGCAGGATGTGGTCTACGTCGGTCGGGTTCGCCTGGGTATCGACGACCCGTCGGAACTTAATCTGTGGCTGACGTCAGATAACGTACGCAAAGGCGCGGCGCTCAACGCTGTGCAGCTGGCCGAGTTGTTGCTTAAAGACCTGCTGTAAAAGATACTTTGCAACAATTTGTCGAATGATTCCGCGCGTGCCTATGCTTGCCGGAGTGCTGAAGGCGAGCCACTCTGCGGGGCTTTGCCGGGCATCAATGAAATGACCGCGCGCGACGACCCTCGCCGTTGCGCGCAATGCCTTACGGCAGCGGCTATCAATACCTTCTCGCTGGCCGAGGAATGTTCAAACTAAGGATGAGCTAATGGTTCAAGTTCGCAAACTGGTGTTAGCAATAGCGGCCGCCTCGGCGCTGTCCTCCGGTATGGCGCATGCCCTCGGGCTCGGGGAGTTGACCCTGAAATCGACGCTCAACCAGCCGCTGGTAGCGGAAATCGAGCTGCTCGATGTCAAGGATCTCACCGCCGCCGAAGTGGTGCCGAGCCTGGCCTCACCAGACGATTTCGCCAAGGCCGGTGTCGACCGCCAGGCGTTTCTCAACGACTTGACCTTTACCCCGGTGCTTAACGCGAGCGGCAAAAGCATCCTGCGCGTGACCTCCAGCAAACCACTCTCCGAACCCATGGTGAAGTTCCTGGTTCAGGTCATGTGGCCGAACGGCCGCTTGCTGCGCGACTACAGTGTGCTGCTCGATCCGTCCAAATTCTCGCCGCAAACCGCTGAAGCGGCTGCGCAACCGACGTCAACGGTTGCCGCGCCCGTCACCGGTGCGACCAAACCGTCGCAATACACCACCACGCCGCGCGATACCCTGTGGGAAATCGCCGCGAAGGCGCGTAACGGCGGTTCGATCCAGCAGACCATGCTGGCTATTCAGGCGCTGAACCCGGATGCATTCATCGACGGCAACATCAACCGCTTGAAAACTGGCCAGGTGCTGCGCCTGCCGGACCAGGCACAGAGCACGGGCCTGCCGCAAGCCAAGGCCATTGCCGAAGTGGCTGCGCAGAACACCGCATGGCGCCAGGGGCGTCGCTACGTGGCGAAACCCGGGGCAGGCCAGCAACAGCTTGATGCCACCAGTCGCGCTCGTACCGATGGTGCTCCGGCGCAGGCGACCACCGACAAGCTGAGCCTGGTGTCTGCCGAGTCCGGCAAGAACCGTGGCAAAGGGGCTGCCGGAGATGCCAAGGCCCTCGGCAACAAGCTGGCGGTGACCCAGGAAAGCCTCGACAGCAGCCGTCGTGATAACGCCGAACTGCAAAGCCGCATGACCGATCTGCAAAGCCAGGTGGACAAGCTGCAACGCCTGATCGAGTTGAAGAACAATCAACTGGCCAAGTTGCAGGCCGAGGGCGCTGCGGGTGCACAAGCGGCTGCGACAGCTCCGGCGATGTCGGCCGAGCTGGCTGCAAACCCGGCAGCGCCTGGTCCGGCTGAAACTGCGCCAGTGGTCACAGCGCCCGAGGCAACTGCGGTGCCGGCCGAGAAGCCCGTTGAGGCGACACCGGCAGCATCCGATGATCAGAAATTCAATGAGTTGCTGGCCAATCCGGTGCTGCTGGGCCTGGTGGGTGGCGGTGCGGTGATTCTGCTGCTCTTGCTGCTGTTGCTGGCGCGCCGCCGCAAAGCCCAGCAAGAAGCCGAAAAGCATATGCGCATGGCCCGTGCCTTGGCCGAAGAACAGCCGTTCCCGGCCGATTTCGACTTGCCGGAAAGCAGCTTCGAAGGCCTTGGAGTTCCGTCGCCGAGTGTGAAGCTGGCGACTGCCCCGACGCCTGCTCCCGCGCCAGCGCCGGTGGTTGCTCCGGTGGTGATGACCACGCCGATTGCCGCACCATTGGTGGCTCCGGCCGCCGAGCGTTCCGACGACGTGCTGGGCCAGGCTCAGTCGCACATCAATGCCGGTCGCCTGAATCAGGCTGCCGCGTTGCTGGAGGACGGCGTCAAGCAAGAGCCGAAGCGCAGCGACTTGCGCTTGAAACTGATGGAAGTCTACGGCCAGCAAGGCGACCGCGATGCGTTCGTCGGCCAGGAGCGTCAGTTGGTGGCCAATGGCGACAACTTCACCCAGGTTGAAAAGCTCAAAAGCCGCTTCCCGGCCATGGCGCTGGTGGCTGCCGGTGGCATCGCCGCAGCCGCCGTTGCTGCTGAGCTGGACGCGCAATACGTCAAGGATCTGTTGCTCGATGAGCCGCAAGCACCGGCGCCAGAGCCAGTGCCAGCGCCGTTCGAGGATGACCTCGACAGTGCCTTCGACTTGAGCCTGGATGATCTGGACGCGATTACGCCTGTGGCGCCTGCACCTGCACCTGCACCTGCACCTGCACCTGCACCTGCACCTGCGCCGGAGCCTGAAGTGACGGCGCTGGCAGACCTGGACGAGTTCCCGCTGGATGACGATCTGAGTTTTGAGTCGGCGTTGCAGCAACAGACTGAAATCAAGGAAAACCTCGACGATCTGTCGGACTTCGATCTCGACCTGGATCTCGGTGCGCAACCGTCACCGGCGATGCTGGCTGAAGACGATTTCCTGCTGGATCTGGACGAAGGTGTGAAAGATTTCCCGGTTGCCGAAAATCCGGCTGTCCCTGAGGTCGCGCTGGATGATCTGGAATTGCCGGCCGATTTCGATCTGTCGCTGGCTGACGAAATGGACGCACCGGATGCGTTCGCGGCAGAGCTGGATGATGTCAACGCCGAGCTGGAGAGCTTGTCCAACAGCATCGGCGAGCCGACCTTTACCGAAGCTGATGCAGCACTGGGTGACGATGATGACTTCGACTTCCTCTCGGGTACTGACGAAGCCGCTACCAAGCTCGATCTGGCTCAGGCTTATATCGACATGGGGGACAGCGACGGTGCTCGCGACATCCTCAATGAGGTGGTGAGCGAAGGCAGTGCCGAGCAGAAGAATGAAGCCGAGGAAATGCTTTCGCGCCTGGCTTGAGTGATTGGTAGGTTGTAAAAAAGCGGCAGCCCATTGAGGCTGCCGTTTTTGTTTAGTCGATGAGTCGATGTCGTCTGTTGTGGTCCCTTCGCGGGCATTGCGAACGCCACAGAACCCTGTGGGAGCGGGCTTGCCCGCGATGAGGCCGGTGCAGTCAAAGGAGATCCCTCTGGCATCCCCGCCCGGCGGCCTTATAATGCCCGCCTTTGGTACATCAGCAGGCTGTCCCTCCTTGGCAAATATAGATAACCCGGTCGCCGAAATGGCAGCCGACGGCTTTTTCCGGATCGCGCTGGGCGTCGAATACAAAGGCTCGCGCTACCGCGGCTGGCAGCGCCAGGCGTCCGGGGTGCTCACCGTGCAGGAAACCCTCGAAAACGCCTTGTCCAAAGTCGCCGACTCACCCGTTTCGCTGATGTGCGCCGGGCGTACCGACGCCGGGGTGCATGCCTGCGGACAGGTGGTGCATTTCGACACCCAGGTCGAGCGTTCGATGAAGGCCTGGACCATGGGCGCCAACATCAACTTGCCCCACGACGTCAGTGTCAGTTGGGCCAAGGTTATGCCGGCGCATTTCCATGCGCGGTTCAAGGCCATTGCCCGGCGTTATCGCTACGTGATCTACAACGATCAGATCCGCCCGGCGCACCTGAACGAAGAGGTGACCTGGAACCACCGTCCGCTGGACGTCGAGCGCATGGCCGAGGCCGCCCAGTACCTGCTCGGCACCCATGATTTCAGTGCTTTTCGCGCCGGTCAGTGCCAGGCCAAGTCGCCGATCAAGGAGCTGCATCACCTGCGTGTCACCCGTCACGGCAAGATGATCGTGCTGGATATCCGCGCCAGCGCCTTCCTGCATCACATGGTGCGCAACATTGCCGGCGTGCTGATGACCATTGGCGCCGGAGAGCGTCCGGTGGAGTGGATGAAAGAGGTGCTGGAGAGCCGGATTCGCCGGACCGGTGGCGTGACCGCGCATCCATTCGGTTTGTATCTGGTGCAGGTCGAGTACCGTGACGAGTTCCAATTGCCCGAGCGTTACATCGGTCCACACTTCTTGACCGGTTTCTCGGAACTTGGCGGCTGACGCCCTCGAACGCTTTTGTTACCATCCGGGACTTTCCTGGATTTGTCTTGGAGTTGTGCCAACATGTCAGCCGTTCGCAGCAAGATCTGTGGGATTACCCGCATGGAAGATGCGTTGGCAGCCGTCGAAGCCGGGGCGGATGCCATCGGATTCGTGTTCTACGCCAAAAGCCCCCGTGCGGTAACGTTCCAGCAGGCGCGCTCGATCATCAAGGCACTGCCGCCGTTCGTGACCACCGTGGGCTTGTTCGTCAATGCAAGCCGGTGCGAATTGGGTGAAATCCTCGACGCGGTGCCCCTGGACCTGCTGCAATTTCACGGCGATGAAAGCGCGGCCGAGTGCGAAGGTTGGCACCGCCCGTACATCAAGGCGCTGCGGGTCAAGGCGGGTGATGACATCGCCGCGGCCTGTGATGCTTACGCCAGTGCCAGCGCAATCTTGCTCGATACCTATGTCGAAGGCGTTCCCGGAGGAACCGGCGAGGCGTTTGACTGGTCACTGATACCGCAAGGCTTGAGCAAGCCGATCATTCTGGCGGGCGGTCTGACGCCGGATAACGTCGCCGAAGCGATTGCCCGCGTTCGGCCTTATGCCGTGGATGTCAGCGGCGGGGTAGAGGCGAGCAAGGGCATCAAGGATCACGCAAAGATTCAGGCATTTATCAAAGCGGTACGCGGTAACACCTGTTGATGTGACGGCTGGCAGACTGCCGCCGTCCACTGCACTGTACAAAGCGGATGCACTGCACACAGCAGGCAGATCCGAGGGTTTGTGGTTGCACGCAGGTCATGTTTCGCGCTGACCGTGGCAGTCCATCGACCCTCTTCGCACACATGAATTTAGCGCTAGGGCATACACGGGGCTGCGAACCAGAGCGTTCGGGCCACCGGTACTGGAGAAAGAAAGCATGAGCAACTGGTTAGTAGACAAACTGATCCCTTCGATCATGCGTTCCGAGGTCAAGAAGAGCTCGGTGCCTGAAGGTCTTTGGCACAAATGCCCGTCTTGCGAGGCTGTGCTGTATCGTCCGGAGTTGGAAAAGACCCTGGACGTTTGCCCCAAGTGCAACCATCACATGCGTATCGGCGCCCGCGCCCGTATCGACATCTTCCTCGATGTTGAAGGCCGTACCGAGCTGGGTGCAGACCTGGAGCCGGTTGACCGTCTGAAATTCCGCGACGGCAAGAAGTACAAGGACCGCCTGACCGCTGCACAAAAGCAGACCGGCGAAAAAGACGCACTGGTTTCCATGAGCGGCACTTTGCTGGGCATGCCGGTCGTGGTCTCGGCGTTCGAGTTTTCCTTCATGGGTGGTTCGATGGGCGCCATCGTCGGTGAGCGTTTCGTGCGCGCCGCCAACTACGCCCTGGAAAAACGTTGCCCGATGATCTGCTTCGCGGCTTCCGGCGGTGCGCGGATGCAGGAAGCGCTGATTTCCCTGATGCAAATGGCCAAGACCTCCGCGGTGCTGGCTCGTCTGCGTGAAGAAGGCATCCCGTTCATCTCCGTGTTGACCGACCCGGTCTACGGCGGCGTTTCCGCCAGTCTGGCGATGCTCGGCGACGTGATTGTCGGCGAGCCGAAGGCGTTGATCGGTTTTGCCGGTCCGCGCGTGATCGAGCAGACCGTGCGTGAAAAACTGCCGGAAGGCTTCCAGCGCAGCGAGTTCCTGCTGGAGCACGGTGCCATCGACATGATCATCGACCGTCAGGAGCTGCGTCCGCGTCTGGGCAACCTGCTGGCGCAAATGATGGGCCTGCCGACGCCGCAGTTCGTGGCTGCACCCATCGAGCCGATCGTGGTTCCACCGGTACCCGCCAGCCTATGACCCAACGTACCCTTGGCGAATGGCTCGCCTACCTTGAGCAGTTGCACCCTTCGGCCATCGACATGGGCCTGGAGCGGTCGCAGCAGGTAGCGTCCCGCATGGGACTGGGCAAGCCGGCACCTCGGGTGATCACGGTCACCGGGACCAACGGCAAGGGTTCCACCTGTGCGTTCGTGGCGTCCTTGCTGCGGGCCCAGGGCTTGAAAGTGGGGGTTTACAACTCCCCGCACCTGCTGCGTTACAACGAGCGGGTAACGGTCAATGGCGTCGAAGCCACGGACGCCGAGCTGTGCGAGGCCTTTGCCGCGGTAGAGGCCGGGCGCGGCGACACTTCCCTGACTTACTTCGAAATGGGCACCCTGGCGGCATTCTGGCTGTTCCAGCGCTCCGGGCTCGATGCGGTGGTGCTGGAGGTCGGTCTGGGCGGTCGTCTGGACACGGTCAACGTGGTGGACGCCGACATGGCGCTGGTCACCAGTATTGGCGTCGATCATGCGGATTACCTCGGTGATACCCGAGAGTCCGTGGCCTTCGAGAAGGCCGGTATCTTCCGCCAAGGCGCGCCTGCGCTCTGCGGCGATCTGAACCCTCCACAACCCCTGCTGGACAAGGCGCGCGAGCTCAATTGCCCGTTTTTCCTGCGTGGGCGCGATTTTGACCTCGGTGTGACCGATCACAACTGGCAATGGCGCGGTGTCGATGCGCAAGGGCGCGTGGTTGAGCTGCGCGACCTGCCACTGCTCGATCTGCCGATGGAAAACGCTGCACTGGCGTTGCAGGCGTACCTGCTGCTCGGCTTGCCTTGGGTGGATGCGCAGATTGTCGAGGCGCTGCGGGCAACGAAGGTGGTCGGTCGTCTGGATCGCCGCGAGTTCGAGTGGCAAGGCAAGCGCTTGAATCTATTGCTGGATGTGGGGCATAACCCTCATGCGGCGGAGTATCTGGCTCGTCGCCTGGCCAGTCGTCCACCGGTCGGCAGGCGTCTGGCGGTGTTCGGGTTGCTGGCGGACAAAGACCTGGGTGGTGTTGTCGGCGAATTGAATGCTAGTGTCCAGCACTGGGCTGTCGCACCGCTGGATTCGCCTCGGGCGCGTTCGGTTGCGGATTTGCACGCCGCGCTGCAAGGCCTTGGGGCTTCGGTCACGTCATACGACAGTGTCGCGGCCGCCCTGGAAGGGCAGTGCGCGCAGGCCACGAGCGACGACGAAATCCTGTTGTTCGGATCATTTTATTGTGTCGCCGAGGCCCTTGAATGGCTGGCTCGGCGCTCCACGGAGGACGCGGCGAATGGCATTGCTGGATAAGGCATACAAACAGCGCATGGTTGGCGCCCTGGTGTTGGTCGCGCTGGCGGTGATTTTTCTGCCGATGCTGTTTTCCCGCCAGGACGAACAGCGCCAGGTGAAGGTCGAAGCGCCTGCGGCTCCGCAGGCGCCTGCGATGCCCCAGGTACAGGTCGAGCCGGTGGTGGTACCTGAACCGCAAGCCTTGCCTCAGGAACCCGTGCCGAGCGATGAAGAAATCGCCCAGCAGGAATCGGCGGTGCCAGCTGCGCCGCTGGCTCCAGCGCCTGCAGCCAAACCGCCTGCACCCGCGCCGGTCCCGGCTTTGGCGGCTAAACCTGCGACAGCGCCTGCCCA
Organism: Pseudomonas sp. GL-B-12; assembly: GCF_019955895.1. Classification (NCBI taxonomy): domain Bacteria; kingdom Pseudomonadati; phylum Pseudomonadota; class Gammaproteobacteria; order Pseudomonadales; family Pseudomonadaceae; genus Pseudomonas; species Pseudomonas sp. GL-B-12. The sequence goes on along the minus strand of NZ_JAHBCX010000007.1, from coordinate 79,335 downwards.
GCCGATCACCGCGGCACCGGGCAAGCCGGACACCACGCAAAGCCGTGTCGATGCCAATGGTTTGTCTGTCAGCTGGTCCGTGCAACTGGCCAGCCTGTCGAGTCGTGAAAGCGCGGAAAAGCTTCAGAAAACCCTGCGCAGCCAGGGTTACAACGCCTACATCCGTACCGCCGACGGCAAAAACCGGGTGTTTGTCGGGCCGCTGATCGAGCGCGCTGAAGCCGACCGGCTGCGTGACTTGCTGAACCGCCAGCAGAACCTCAAGGGGTTTGTCGTGCGCTTTCAGCCGGAACGTGGCTAAAACTATCGCCCCGATTTGAAATGCACTGACAATCGCAGCTTACCGATAAGCATGGGCTCTGCTAAAATGCGCCGCCTTATCCGTCTGTAGGCTGCACTGTGCCATTTACCTGGGTTGACTGGGCGATCGTAGCAATCGTCGCCATCTCCGCATTGATCAGTCTGAGCCGCGGCTTCGTCACAGAAGCACTGTCGCTGCTGACCTGGATCATCGCAGGAGTCGTAGCCTGGATGTTCGGTGGCTCACTGTCCGAGTACCTCGGCGGGTACATTCAAACGCCATCGGCACGTATAATCACGGGCTGTGCCATCATGTTTGTCGCCACTTTAATCGTAGGCGCAATGATCAATTATCTTATCGGCGAACTGGTTCGCGTCACCGGGCTCTCCGGGACCGACCGATTCCTCGGCATGGCCTTCGGCGCCGCGCGTGGCGGGTTGCTGGTGGTTATCGCCGTCGGGCTGTTGAGCCTGGGGCCGGTACAGCAGGACGGGTGGTGGAAAGAGTCACAGCTCGTGCCAAAATTTCTATTGGTTGCAGACTGGTCCAAAAACCTGATCCTCGGGTGGAGCAGTCAGTGGCTTGCCAGCGGAATCAGCGTACCCGCTGATATTCCGTTCAAGGAGCAACTCTTGCCGATGGCCAAAACGCCTCGGTGAGTAGTGCTCAGTTCAGATCCATTAAGTAGGGGTTGCGTCGCATGTGTGGCATCGTCGGTATCGTCGGTAAGTCGAACGTCAATCAGGCGCTGTATGACGCGCTAACCGTCCTCCAGCACCGCGGCCAGGACGCTGCCGGTATCGTGACCAGCCATGATGGCCGGTTATTCCTGCGCAAGGACAACGGCCTGGTGCGTGACGTGTTCCACCAACGTCACATGCAGCGCCTGGTCGGTCACATGGGCATTGGCCATGTGCGTTATCCAACCGCGGGCAGCTCGACTTCGGCTGAAGCTCAACCGTTTTACGTCAACTCGCCTTACGGCATCACCCTGGCGCACAACGGTAACCTGACCAACGTTGAACAACTGGCCAAGGAGATTTACGAATCTGACCTGCGCCACGTCAACACCAGTTCCGATTCGGAAGTGCTGCTCAACGTGTTCGCGCACGAACTGGCCCAGCGCGGCAAGTTGCAGCCGACCGAAGAAGACGTGTTCGCCGCTGTAACCGACGTGCACAACCGTTGCGTCGGTGGTTATGCCGTCGTGGCGATGATCACCGGCTACGGCATCGTCGGTTTCCGCGATCCGCACGGCATCCGCCCGATCGTTTTCGGCCAGCGTCACACCGACGAAGGTGTCGAGTACATGATCGCCTCGGAAAGCGTTTCCCTGGACGTGCTCGGCTTCACCCTGATTCGCGACCTGGCACCGGGCGAAGCGGTCTACATCACTGAAGAGGGCAAGCTGTACACCCGTCAGTGCGCGACCAACCCGTCCCTGACGCCGTGCATCTTCGAACACGTCTACCTGGCGCGTCCGGATTCGATCATCGACGGCGTGTCGGTCTACAAGGCCCGCCTGCGCATGGGTGAGAAACTGGCCGAGAAGATCCAGCGCGAGCGTCCGGATCACGACATCGACGTGGTCATCCCGATTCCGGACACCAGCCGCACCGCGGCGCTGGAACTGGCGAACCACCTGGGCGTGAAGTTTCGCGAAGGCTTCGTGAAGAACCGCTACATCGGCCGGACCTTCATCATGCCGGGCCAGGCCGCGCGGAAAAAATCCGTACGCCAGAAGCTCAACGCCATCGAGCTGGAATTCCGCGGCAAGAACGTGATGCTGGTGGACGACTCGATCGTTCGTGGCACGACGTGCAAGCAGATCATCCAGATGGCCCGCGAAGCCGGCGCCAAGAACGTCTACTTCTGCTCCGCGGCACCGGCCGTTCGCTACCCGAACGTCTACGGCATCGATATGCCGAGCGCTCACGAGCTGATCGCCCACAACCGTTCGACCCAGGACGTAGCCGACCTGATCGGCGCTGACTGGTTGATCTATCAGGACCTGCCTGACTTGATCGAAGCGGTCGGTGGCGGCAAGATCAAGATCGAGAAGTTCGATTGCGCGGTGTTCGACGGCCAGTACGTCACCGGCGACGTCGACGAGGCTTACCTGAACAAGATCGAGCAGGCACGCAACGATGCCTCCAAGGTCAAGACACAGGCAGTCAGTGCGATCATCGATCTGTACAACAACTGAGTTTCTACCGGCCCTGAGGGGCCGGTTTTGTATCTGGCAAAAAGACTTCTATCTATCAAGAGCAGGGCAAGGAGTGACAGCATGAGTCAGGAATGGGATGCCGGTCGGCTGGACAGCGACCTCGAAGGTGTAGCGTTCGATACCCTGGCCGTACGCGCCGGTCAGCACCGCACGCCGGAAGGCGAACACGGTGATCCGATGTTCTTCACCTCCAGCTACGTGTTCCGTACCGCCGCCGACGCCGCTGCGCGCTTCGCTGGCGAAGTGCCGGGCAACGTTTATTCGCGCTACACCAACCCGACCGTACGCGCGTTCGAAGAGCGCATCGCCGCGCTGGAAAGCGCTGAGCAGGCCGTGGCCACGGCCACCGGCATGGCGGCCATCATGGCCGTGGTGATGAGCCTGTGCAGCGCCGGTGATCATGTGCTGGTGTCGCGCAGCGTATTCGGCTCGACCATCAGCCTGTTCGAAAAGTACTTCAAGCGCTTCGGTATCGAAGTCGACTACGTCGCCCTGGCCGATTTGTCCGGTTGGGATGCTGCGATCAAGGCCAATACCAAGCTGTTGTTCGTTGAATCGCCGTCCAATCCGCTGGCCGAGTTGGTGGACATTGCGGCGCTGTCGGAAATCGCCCATGCCAAAGGCGCGATGCTGGTGGTCGACAACTGCTTCTGCACCCCGGCCTTGCAGCAGCCGCTGAAAATGGGCGCGGACATCGTCGTGCACTCGGCCACCAAGTTCATCGACGGCCAGGGCCGTTGCATGGGCGGCGTGGTCGCCGGTCGTAGCGAGCAGATGAAAGAAGTGGTTGGCTTCCTGCGTACTGCCGGGCCGACCCTGAGCCCGTTCAATGCCTGGATCTTCCTCAAGGGCCTGGAAACCCTGAACCTGCGGATGAAGGCGCATTGCGCCAACGCCCAGCAACTGGCCGAGTGGCTGGAGCAGCAGGAAGGTATCGAGAAAGTCCATTACGCCGGCCTCAAGAGCCATCCGCAGCACGAACTGGCGCTGCGCCAGCAGAAGGGCTTCGGTGCGGTCGTCAGTTTTGAGGTGAAGGGCGGCAAAGAGGGCGCCTGGCGCTTTATCGATGCCACGCGCCTGATTTCGATCACCGCCAACCTGGGCGACAGCAAGACCACCATCACCCATCCGAGCACCACCTCCCATGGTCGCCTGGCGCCGCAAGAGCGTGAAGCGGCAGGCATTCGTGACAGCCTGATCCGCGTTGCGGTCGGTCTGGAGGATGTGGCGGACCTGCAAGCCGATCTGGCGCGCGGTCTGGCTGCATTGTGATCGAGTTGTCTACGCCGACCACTGGCTCAAATGGCCGCGTAGCGCTGGTGACCGGTGCTGCGCGGGGCATTGGCCTGGGGATCTCGGCCTGGCTGATCAGCGAAGGCTGGCAAGTCGTGCTGACGGATCTGGATCGGGGGCGCGGTTCGAAAGTGGCGAAAGTGCTGGGCGACAACGCCTGGTTCATCGCCATGGATGTCTCCAACGAGGGGCAAGTCGCGCTGGGCGTGGCCGAGGTGCTCGGCCAGTTCGGGCGCCTGGATGCGCTGGTATGCAACGCAGCGGTTGCCGATCCGCACAACATCACCCTGGAAAGCCTCGACCTGGCCCACTGGAATCGGGTGTTGGCGGTGAACCTCAGTGGGCCGATGTTGCTGGCCAAACACTGTGCGCCGTACCTGCGCGCTCACAGCGGTGCCATCGTCAATCTGGCCTCGACCCGCGCCGGGCAGTCGGAACCCGACACAGAGGCCTATGCGGCGAGCAAGGGCGGTTTGTTGGCCTTGACGCATGCGTTGGCCATCAGCCTTGGCCCGGAGATCCGGGTCAATGCCGTCAGTCCAGGCTGGATCGATGGGCGCGACCCCTCGGTGCGGCGTGCCGAACCATTGACCGAGGCCGATCATGCCCAGCATCCGGCGGGCAGGGTAGGGACGGTCGAGGATGTCGCGGCGATGGTGGCCTGGCTGCTGTCGAGGAACGCCGGGTTTGTCACCGGCCAGGAATTCGTGGTCGATGGCGGCATGACCAAGAAGATGATCTATGAGCAGTGAACGGCAGCTTCAAGCTTCAAGCTGCAAGTTAAAGCGTGACGGTGGTATGCCTGCTGTATGCGTACTTGCTTTTACTCGAAGCTTGAAGCTAAAAGCTGTTTTTGAAAAAAACTTCAATCCTGCTATTGACTTAGGTTCGCTACCTGCGTAAATTTCGCGGCCTCGGAGATGCAAACGGGTGATTAGCTCAGCTGGGAGAGCGTCTGCCTTACAAGCAGAATGTCGGCGGTTCGATCCCGTCATCACCCACCACTTCCGAGATACTTGCGAAAGCAAGAGGTAGGCTGAAATGCCTCCACCGACGCGCAGCGGTAGTTCAGTCGGTTAGAATACCGGCCTGTCACGCCGGGGGTCGCGGGTTCGAGTCCCGTCCGCTGCGCCATATTTTCCGAGTCAGGTCCGCCCTGATTCGAGATTGAAAGAGAGATTGAAAAGTCTCAGAGCTTTTAATCAGACGAGTTAATTGAGCGTCAGCTCAAAGCGATACGCAGCGGTAGTTCAGTCGGTTAGAATACCGGCCTGTCACGCCGGGGGTCGCGGGTTCGAGTCCCGTCCGCTGCGCCATATCTGCCCCGAGGCCCGCTGAACGCCTTGGAGCTACGAAGAAACCGTTGGTTACTTCGAGTCGATAGCAAAAACCCTGGTCGAAAGACCGGGGTTTTTTGTGTCTGCGATTTGGCAATCTGCCTGAATACCTCGCTCAGCCCTGCAAATACACCGCGTGGGTATGGGTGTATTCGTACAACCCGTGTTTGCCATCCGCGCCGCCGATGCCGGACTTGCGCACGCCAGCGTGGAAACCCTGCATCGCTTCGAAATTCTCGCGGTTGACGTAGGTTTCGCCAAAATCCAGCTCGCGCATCGCCTGCAGGGTTTTGCTCAGGTCGCGGGTGTAGATCGATGAGGTCAGGCCATAGTCGCAGTCATTGGCCAGGGCGATGGCTTCGTCCAGGTCATCAACGATCTGGATCGGTAGCACCGGGCCGAAAATCTCTTCGCGCATGATCTCCATATCGGCACGACAACCGGCCAAAACGGTGGGCTGGAAGTGGAAGCCATTGGGCAGGTCAGCGATTTGCCCACCGCTGATCAGGCTTGCGCCCTGGCTCAACGCGGTGCGGACTTTGCGATTGACGCTGTCCAGGCCCTGACGATTGATCAGCGGACCCATTTCGACGTCGGGCTGTGCAATCGGGTCGCCATAGCGGGTCGCGCTCATGGCCGCTGCGATGCGCTCGATAAATTGATCCGCCACCTTGCGCTCGACATACACCCGCTCAGCACAATTGCACACCTGGCCGCTGTTGATGATGCGCGAATCGCGGATCGCCCTGACCGCCAGGTCGAGGTCTGCATCCGCCAGCACAATGGCCGGTGCCTTGCCGCCCAGTTCCAGATTGAGCTTGGTGATGTTTGGCGCGGCGGCGGCCATGATCCGCGAGCCGGTTTCGACGCTGCCGGTGAAGCTGATCATGTCCACGCCTTTGTGCGCACTCAGTGCCGCGCCGACTCGGCCGTCACCGCAGACCACGTTGAACACACCGGGCGGCAGGTCGGTTTCGGCCACCAGTCGGGCAAATTCGAAGCAGTTGTTCGGGGTTTCTTCGCTGGGCTTGATGACGATGGTGTTGCCGGTCAGCAGGGCCGGGGCCATCTTGCGGGCGATCAGGAAGAAGGGGAAATTCCACGGCAGGATCCCGGCCACCACGCCCAGCGGTTTGCGGAACAGGAAGATGTTTTCGTCCTGGCGGTCGCTGGTGATGATTTCACCTTCGATGCGCCGGGCCCATTCGGCCATGTAATCGAGATAATCGGCGGTGAAATTCACTTCGACTTCCGCCAGCCCGGCGGTCTTGCCTTGTTCCAGAGTGATGGTTCGTGCCAGGTGCGCAACGTTTTCCCGCAGTTTGGCGGCGATCCGGCGCAAGTAGCCGGCGCGGTCATTCGCCGGTTTGCGCGCCCAGTTTTTCTGCGCGGCACGGGCGGCAGCGAGGGCGCGGTCGACGTCCTCGGCGGTCGAGGCCGGGACTTTCGACAGCACGGCGCCGGTGGCCGGGTTGATCACATCGAGGTGGGCAGCGGTGGCCACGAACTGGCCGTCGATGAAGTTTTCGTAAACAGGCACGGATGACATGGTGCGACTCCTTGGCAGATCAGTAAGTGCGTGACGGCGCTTGGGTGGTAGCGGGTTCGCGGTAGCGGGCGAGGGTGGCCATGGCGCTTTGGCGCAGCAGGCTGATGTCGATGGCCACGGCAATGAACTGGCAGCCCCAGTGCTGGTAGCGGCGGGCGTCTTCTTCGTTGGGGGCTAGAATCCCGCAGGCCTTGCCGGCCGCCAGCGTGGCGTTCACGGCGTGTTGAATCCGCTCCTGGACTTGCGGGTGACCGGGGTTGCCGGCATGGCCCAGGCCGATCGACAAATCCGCCGGCCCGATAAACACCGCATCCACGCCCTCGACGGCGGCGATCGCTGCGACGTTTTCCACGCCGATCCGCGATTCCACCTGTACGATCAGGCACAGTTGTTCATGGGCAGTATTCAGGTAGTCCGGCACACCGTCCCAGCGGGTGGCGCGGGTCAGGCCGCCGCCGACCCCGCGAATGCCGTGGGGCGGGTAGCGCATGGCGCGCACCAGTGCCTGTGCCTGCTCGGCGGTTTCGACCATCGGGATCATCAGCGTCTGTGCGCCGATATCCAGCAGTTGCTTGATCAGGTTGGCATCGCCATTCACCGCGCGCACTACCGGCGCGGTCGAGTAAGGCGCCACGGCCTGCAACTGGGCGAGTACACCGGGCACGGTATTTGGCGCGTGCTCGCCATCGATCAGCATCCAGTCGTAACCGGTGGTGGCGACGATCTCCGCGGCGTAGCCGGTGGCGAACCCGGCCCAGATCCCGTACCGGGTTCCGCTGTTGTTCAGTGCGGCCTTGAACGCGTTGTGCGGCATGTTCATGTCGAACTCCTTTCTCAGCGGTTATACGGCCGATGCAGTTGGCATTCCGGGTTGAGGGTCACGCCGAAACCAGGCTGGTCGAGCGCGGAAAGGCGCATGCGGCCATTGACCGGCACCGGTTCGCCGAGCAATTGCGGGTGGAACATCGGCACTACTTCGTCGGCTTTCGGCGCCATCATCAGGAACTCGGCGAACGGGCTGTTATGGCGGGTGGCGACGAAGTGGTAGCTGTACACCGAAGAGCCGTGAGGGATGACCAGCGCGTTGTGGGCGTCGGCCAGGGCCGAGATCTTCACCAGTTCAGTGATGCCGCCGCACCAGCCGACATCCGGCTGGATGATGTCGCAGCAGCCCATTTCCAGGAGCATGCGGAAGCCCCAGCGCGTGGCTTCGTGTTCGCCGGTGGTCACCAGCATGCCCTTGGGCACGTTGTTGCGCAGGGCTGCGTAGCCCCAGTAATCATCCGGTGGCAGGGCTTCTTCGATCCATTTCAAGCCGTATTCGTGGGCGCCAACCGCCAGTTTGGTGGCGTAGTTGAGGTCCAGGCTCATCCAGCAATCGAGCATCAGCCAGAATTCCGGGCCGACGCGTTCGCGCATGGTTGCCAGTTCCTCCAGATTTTTGCGCAGGCCTTCCTCGCCTTCGGCCGGGCCGTGGTGCAGCGGCATCTTGCCGCCGATGAAACCCATTTTCTGCGCCAGGTCCGGGCGGGCGCCGGTGGCGTAGAACTGCAACTCGTCGCGAACCGCACCACCGAGCAACTGATGCACGGGCTCCTGGCGGATCTTGCCGAGCAAGTCCCACAGCGCCAGGTCAACGCCGGAGATCGTGTTGATGACGATGCCCTTGCGCCCGTAGTACAGGGTCGACTGGTACATCTGGTCCCAGATTTTTTCGATGTCGGTGACCCGGGCGCCTTCGAGGAAGCGCGCCAGGTGCTTTTCGACAATGTAGGCGGCAGGCTCGCCGCCAGTGGTCACGGCAAAACCGACGGTGCCGTCGCTGGCTTCGATTTCCACCACCAGGGTGCCGAGTACGTTGATGCCGAAGGTGCGGCGGCTCTGGCGGTACTCGGGGTATTTGCTCATCGGCGTGGCAATGTGATCGTCGATCCAGTGGCCGTCGGCCTGGTCGTGATAATCCGCGCCGCCGCCTCGCAGAGTGAAAGCGCGGACGTGTTTGATGGTTGGAATGCCCATGGTGTGACTCCTCAGGTTTAAACGGTGGCCGGTTTGTTCGAGGCTTTATGGCCGGGTGCGCGTATGCCCAGCACCAGCAACGCGGCGATGACGGTGGTAGCGGCCAGCACGTACAAGCCTGCTGCCGGTGAATGGAAGGCGCCTTCGGCCCAGTTCTTCAGCACTGGGGCGATGAAGCCACCGAGGGCGCCGAACGAGTTGATCAGGGCGATCCCGGCCGCGGCGGCGCTGCCGGCGAGGTAGCTGGAGGGGAAGGTCCAGAACACCGGTTGCACGGCGATGAAGCCGGACGCGGCAAAACACAGGGCGATGATCCCCAGCAGCGGGTTGCTGAAGGTCACCGAGCAGGCGATCCCGGCGGCGGCCATCAACAAGGTCAGGCAGGCGGTGCGGCGACGTTCGCCGGTGCGGTCGCTGTAGCCGGGAATCAGGTAGGCGGCGAGCAATGCGCAGATCCATGGAATCGCCGTGACCAGGCCGACCATCAGCCCGACCTTGGTGCCCAGCAGTCCGCCAACCTGGCTCGGCAGATAAAACACCACGCCGTAGACGCTGGCCTGGATCAACAGGTAGATCAGGCACAGGTACAGCACCGAAGGTTGGCAAATGACGTTGAGCAGGCTGCGGCCGTGGTTCTGTTTATGGCTGTCTTCCTGATCGAGCAGGCTCTGCACTTGCTGGCGTTCCTCGACGGTCAGCCACTTGGCGTCGGCCGGGCGGTTGTCCAGGTACCAGTAGGCCCAGATGCCCACAGCCGTGGCCATCAGGCCTTCAACGGCAAACAGCCACTGCCAGCCGTGTAAACCGGTAAAGCCGTCCAGTTCCAGCAGCAGGCCGGACAACGGGCTGCCGAAGATGAACGCCAGCGGCGCACCGAAGTAGAAGAAGCCCATGGCCTTGCCGCGCACGGCGCTGGGAAACCAGTAGGTGAGGTAGAGGATCACGCCGGGGAAGAAGCCGGCTTCGGCCACGCCCAGCAGGAAGCGCAGGACGTAGAAGCTGGTTTCAGTGTGGGCGAAGACCATGGCGGCGGAGACCAGGCCCCAGGTGACCATGATCCGGCACATCCACAGGCGGGCGCCGACGCGGTGCAGGATCAGGTTGCTCGGCACTTCGAGCAGTGCGTAACCAGCGAAGAACACGCCGGCGCCGAAGGCGAAGGCGGCATCACTGATGTTGGTATCGGCCTGGAAGGCTTGCTTGGCGAACCCGACGTTGGCGCGGTCGAGGAAAGCCATGATGTACATCAGCAGGAGAAACGGGAGCAGCCGCCAGGAAATTTTGGCGAGCAGAGGCGCGGGTAGAGTCTTCATCGCAGTTTTCCTTTGGTAGGGCATTTGTTCTTATGGGGAAGACTGTACGGCCGCTGATCGATACGTTACAAATCGAATCTAGCTCACAACTGATACCCTCAGGGTATCGATAAAAAGGCCCGCCATGACCACGCCGACCATCTCCCGCAGTCTGCTCAATCGCCTGCGCTACAAGCATCTGCACATGCTGGTGACGCTCAGCACCAGCCAGAACCTGCACCGCGCCTCGCAAAGTCTGAACATGTCGCAACCGGCGGCAACCCGCATGCTCCATGAGATTGAAGACATGTTCGGCTGCGATCTGTTCGAGCGTCTGCCGCGGGGGATGCGCCCGACAGCGCTGGGCCAGGAGCTGATTCGCTTTGCCGAGTCGGCCATCAGTGGCCTCGACCGTTGTGCCGAGGACCTGATGGCGCGGCAGCAGGGCGGCTACGGCTATCTGTCGATCGGTACCATCATGGGCGCGGCGCCAGATCTGGTGATGGATTCGATTGCCGAGATCAAGGCGCTCAATCCGCAGCTGCGGATTCGCATCATGGGCGACACCAGCGACCAGGTGATCCAGTTGCTGGAACAGGGCCGCATTGACCTTGCCATCGCCCGGCGCAATGCTGCCACCGACAGTGAGCATTACGTCTTCGAGCAATTGGGTAACGAACGCTTGCTGGTGGTGGTGCACGCCGGCCACCCGTTGGCCCGGCGCAAAAAACTGGAGATGGCGGAGCTGGTCAGCGGTTGGCCGTGGATCCTGCAACCGGAAACCAGTCCGGCGCGCATCGGTCTGGATCAGGCGTTGCAGCGCCTGGCCTTGCCGTTGCCGGCAGACATCATCGAATGCAGTTCGGTGTACTCCATGCAGCAACTGATTCAGCTGACCGACGCGATCATGGTGCTGTCGGAAACCGCATTGCGCGACTATCTTAAAATGGGCCTGGTAGTGGCGCTGCCGGTGGAACTGGATGTGCAAATGGCGCCATTCGGGCTGCTGTTGCGCAAGGGCGAGCACATCAGTCGGGAGTTGGGGTTGTTCATCGATCTGCTGCGTCGAAAAGTCGCGGTTTTTTGATTTCTTGGTCAGTTTTTGGTTTTCCGCGAAGGCATAAGCCTATAAACTTAACCTTTCGGTCAGCTTTGCACTGTCACCAACAGCCCTTTGCATCGTCGAAAAGGGCTTCTGCAAGACTCGAGATTTCCAGAACATAACCAGAAGGGCGGACCCCATAACCGCCCAGAGGATGATCCATGTCCAACCGTGATATATCCCGGCGCTCGTTCCTTCAGGGCGGGCTGGTAGCGGGTGTGAGCGTGACGCTCACGCCGTTGAGCAGCCAGGCGCTGGCCGCCTTGATGGAAAACAGCGTGACCGTGCCGTCCGAGCAGTGGCTCGGCAATAACGGCAAGGCGCGCGCCCGTAACGATGCCTTGTCCAAGGTCTGCGGCAGCAAAGTCTTTGCCCGCGACATCCGTGCCAAGGACATGCCGGGCTGGCCGCAGCAGCAAGGCCACGCCATGCTGCTGAAAACCATCAAGGCCGACCACATCTTTGCAGGCATCGACCTGTCTTGGCTCGGCGCCGAGTTGCAGCCGGACCGCATCGTTACCGCCGAGGACTTGGTCAAGGACGGTATCGTGTTCCCTGAGGAGCACGCCCCGGATCCACTGTTGCCGGCCGGCAAGGTGCCGATGTTCATCGGCCACCCGGTGGCGATCCTGATCTGGAACGATTTCGAGCGCTTCCGTCAGGCCAAGAACCAACTCAAATTCAATGACAAGGCAATTCGCTACGGCGATAAAGCGCCGTTTTATGAAGGCGATCCCTACGGCAGCTTCCGCTACGTGCGCGTCGGCGGCGCAACCTCGGCGGACGAAGACGAGTTCGCCAGCCTCAAGGATTCGATTCTGTTCCCGATGCTGCGCAATCGCCGTCCGGTGTGGAATGCCCAGCCGAACCTGCACGGCAACCTGACCGAGCGCGGGCTGTTCTACGCCGAGCGCATGAAGCAGCAGATCGACACGCCGCCGGACAACTGGCTGGTGTTCGACGAGCGCTACAAGACCCCGTCGATCGAGCCGGCCGCGTTGGAGCCGGACAACGGCAACGGCTGGTACGACCCGGCCACCAAGACCCTGCATTTCGTCGTCGCCACCCAGTGCCCGCTGGAAGCGGCGACCGAAACCGCGAAGATGATCGCACCGTCGCGTTTCGGCCTGGCCAACCTGAACATGCACCCGGGTTACACCGTCGGTTACGGCTCCAAGGATCACAACATTTTCGTCTACTACGCAGCGTTGGCCGCGTTGTACGGCGCCGGTGTGCCGGTGCGCCTGGCCAACGACCGCTACGAGCAGTTCCAGAGCGGCATCAAGCGTCACCCGTTCGACATTCGCTACCAGTTGGCGGTGGACAAAACCGATCACAGCTTCAAGATTTTCCGTTCGGAGATGAGCGTCGACGGTGGCGGGCGAATCAACTACAGCCCATCCGTGGCTGCGGTGGGCGCCACGGCGGCACAGTCGATCTACTACATGCCGCAGAACGATCTGCAGGTCACGGCCTATCACTCCCGCGCCGTTGAAGCCGGGTCGATGCGCGGCTACGGCACCCTGCAGAGCATGGCGGCGACCGAGATGATGGTCGACGAAATCGCCGGTCGCCTCGGTGTCGATGCCATTGAACTGCGCCGTAAAAACGCACTGCGCTCGGGTATGAAAAACACCCAGGGCGCGATCCCGGCCGGTGCCTTGCGCCTGCACGAGATTCTCGACAAAGCGGCCGTCCACGACACCTGGAAAAACCGCGACGCGATCAAGAAACAACGCGAAGCCGCCGATCCGGACAACTGGTACGGGGTGGGTTTCGCCATCTGCCAGAAAGACTTCGGTACCGGTTCCGAAGCGCCGATGGCCAGCATTGAATTCACTGCCGAAGGTCGCATCAGCCTGCGCCACATCGGTATCGAAATTGGCACCGGCATGTCCACCTCCCAGGCCATGGTCGTGGCCGATTTCCTTGGTATTCCGGCGCACGAGGTGAAGACCGGCGAAACCGAATGGAAAGAGTTGCAGCTGATCAGTGGCGGCAACCCGTACATCATGAGCCAGGCCGAGCAGGACAACTTCCTGCGCAATCCACGCTGGGTCGGCAAGGTCGCTTCGGCTTCGTCGGCCACCAACTCGGCGTACTACTTCAGCCACGCCACCCGTGAAGCGGCGCGCGTGCTGTTCAACCACGGCCTGTGGCCGGCGGCGCTGGAGATCTGGCGCCAAGGCCCTTACGGCGGCCAGGCCAACCCTTACGTGGTGCGCCGCGAAGACGCCCATTGGGTCGACGGCAAGCTCACGGCCAACGGCATGGAGCCACTGCCATTCGCCATGCTCGCCAAGCGCGTTCACGAGCGGGGCCTGGTGAGCGGCGCCACCGTGCACGGTTTCAACCGCTGGAGTTGGGCCGAGGCTGAGTTCAGCATCGATGGTGTGCGTGAGCGCTTGCCGCTTGACGGTCTGGCCGTGAAGTACGGCGACGGTGCACCGAAGGCGAAGAAGGCGCAGATGAACAGCGCCGGTTTCCATCTGCTGGATCGGCAGGGCATCGCCTACCCGGCGACCCAGCTGAACAACGCGGCGGTGACTTACTACAGCCCGGTCGCGACGCTGGTGGAAGTGAAGGTCAACAAGGGTTCGAACGAAGTGTCGGTGCTCAATCATCACTCGTGGGTCGAGTGCGGTCGGGTGCTGGTGGAAGAACTGGTCAGGGGCCAGCTCGAAGGTGGGATCGCCATGGGCATCGGCCATGCGCTGATGGAAGAGATGCCGTTGTACGAAGGCGGGCCGGGGGAGGGTGACTGGAACTTCAACCGTTACCGCCTGCCAATGGCGCGTCACGTCGCGGTGTGGAAACAGACGGCGGACATCCTGCCGCCGCTGTCGCCGAGCGACCCGTCCAAGGGCATCGCCGAGGTGGTGATGATCCCGGTGGTCGGTGCCATCGGCAACGCCGTGGCCCATGCCATCGGTAAACGTGTCCGCGACCTGCCTATCACTTCTGCACGCATCAAGGAGGCCCTCAATGGCTAACCGTCCGCTTCAACTGACCCTCAACGGTCAATCCGTCGGCCCGGTGGACATCCCTGATGACCTGCCGATGATCGACTACCTGCACGAATACAAGAACCTCACCGGTTCGCGCCTGGGTTGCGGCCAGGGCATCTGCCACGCCTGCGTGGTGATCGTCGACAACCCCGATGGCACCAGCGAAGAAGTGCGCACCTGCATCACCGGCGCACACTATTTCGAAGGCAAGAAAGTGCGGACCATCGAAGGCCATGCGACCCGCGACGAGCAGGGCAAGGTCACCGAGCTGAACCCGATCCAGCAGCGCTTCGTCGACGAGTTCGCCTTCCAGTGCAGCTACTGCGCGCCGGGCTTCGTGAATGCCGCGACCGTGCTGGTGGAAAAGCTGCAGCGTCAGCCCATCGTCAAAAGCCAGCTGGAAAAAGTCATCGAGGACAGCCTCGGTCATCACATCTGCCGTTGCACCGGGTACGTGCGCTACTACAGCGCCACGCGCAACGTGCTGACCGATCTCGGCCTGGTCAAGGAGGGTTAAGCATGAAGCTTCTACTTAGCCGCCTGGCGTTGGCGGTTGGTCTGGCTGCGCCTGTGGTGGCGGCTCACGCGGATGATGCGCAGGTCAAGCAAGGCGAATATCTCGCCCGCGCCGCCGACTGCATGGCGTGCCACACCGCGCCGGGTGGCGCGCCCTATGCGGGCGGCCTGCCGATCGCGTCGCCGTTCGGTACGATCTACGGCACCAACATCACCCCGAGCAAAGAGCACGGCATCGGCCTGTACAACGATGACGAGTTCTTCGCCGCGCTGACCGAAGGCAAGCGCCGCGATGGTGCGAACCTGTATCCGGCGATGCCCTACACCTCGTATCACCTGATGCCGCGAGCAGATTCCGACGCGATTCATGCCTACCTGAAAACCGTCGAGCCGATCGAGCGTGCTGCGCCGGTCACCAGCCTGAGCTTCCCGTTTAACGTGCGCCTGGGCCTGATGGGCTGGAACATGATGTACGGCAAGGACGTGAAGCTGGAGCCTGCCGAGGGCAAGAGCGAAGCCTGGAAGCGCGGCCAGTACATGGTCGACGTTCTGGGGCACTGTGGCGAATGCCACACCCCACGCGGCTTGCCGGGTGCGATGCAGCAGGACAAGCGCATGACCGGCGGGCTGCTTAACGGTTATCTGGCGCCGAGCCTGCTGGCCACTGACCTGGCGGCCCGTGGCTGGAATCACCAAGACCTGAGCTCCTTCCTCAAGCACGGCATGAGCGCCCAGGGCACGATGTTCAACGAAATGTTCCCGGTGTTCCACAACAGCACCCAGGGCCTCAGCGATCCGGATCTGGCGGCGATGGCGACCTTCCTGCTGGGCGATCAGCCGCCAGCGGCGAAAGTGCTCACCGAAGTGCCGTTGGACAAGCTGAGTCCGAGTGCCCAGCGCGGCCGTCAGGAATATTTGAATGTCTGCGCCGGTTGCCATGCGCCGGGCGGTGAGGGCAAGCCGCATATCGCCGTGGCCATGCGCGGTAACACCACGTTGCGCCTGGAAGATCCGCGCAACCTGGTACGGGTGATCGACGACGGTATCGGTGAACAGAAGTTCTCTGGTTTCGAACACATGCAACCGATGCCAGGGTTCGCCGCGAAATTGAGCGACGAGCAACTCACGGATCTACTGAACTACCTGCGTCAGGGGTGGGGCGGTCAGCCGAATGATCTGGCTGTAAACGACGTGCAGAAGTTGCGGGCCGATGCGCCGCCGCTCGAGCACAAGGCCCACTGATATGCAGCATCTCGATCTGCAAGTGATACGCCGGGCGCTGCAGTGGTCGGCGGCCGGGCAGCGCATCTGGCTGTGTACGGTGCTGACCACGTACGGCTCGGCACCGCGCGCACCGGGTTCGCTGCTGGCGGTGAACACGCAGGGGCACTGGATTGGCTCGTTGTCCGGTGGCTGTGTCGAGGAAGACTTTCTCGAGCGAGTCGCCGAGGGCGCGTTTCTGGAACCGGTCAGCGTTGTTCGTTACGGCGAAGGCGACGACCCACGCTCGCGCGTCAGCCTGCCGTGTGGCGGGGTGCTGGATGTGCTGGTCGAGAAGCTTGATGGCGATTGCGAGGTGCAAGCGCATCTGCGGGAGCTGGAGTCGGCGCTGCTGGGTCGGCGTCGGTTGATCCGCGAAGTGGATCTGCAAAGCGGTGCGCGCAGCCTGTTAGATGATCGTGAGCAGGGTGTGCGTATCGAGCGTGAAATCGACCGGGTGCGCGTGCGTGTCGGCGCAGCCCAGCGCTTGCTGCTGGCGGGGTATTCCAGTGTAGCCCAGGCCTGTGCGGAGTTTGCCGTGGGCCTGGGCTTCGAGGTGATTCTGTGTGACCCGCGGGACGAAGTGCTGGAAGGCGTCGTGCTGGAAAACGTGGAGATTCGTCGCCAACTGCCGTCGGTGTTCATCGCCGATGGAGGCTGTCACAGCGACACGGCGGTGGTGGCGTTGACCCACGACCCACGTATCGATGACCTGGCGATGATGGAGGCGGTTCGCACCGAGGCGTTTTACATCGGTGTGATGGGCTCCATGCAGACCTCGCAAAAGCGCTTCGAGCGCTTGCGGCGTATTGGTGGGCTGGGGGATGTCGAGTTGGGGCGGATTCATGCGCCCATCGGGCTGAACCTGGGCAGCAAGACGCCAGCAGAGATCGCGCTGGCGGTGCTGGCGGACATCCTGCGGATTCGCAGCGGTATCCCACGAGATCGTCTCTAACCCGAAACCCCTGTGGGAGCGAGCTTGCTCGCGATGAGGTCGTAACATCCAACATATTCGTTGGCTGCTAGACCGATATCGTCGGATCGCCGCCCGGAGCAGGCTCGCTCCTACAATGTATTGCGTGCCGCTTAGTACCCGAACCTGTCGCGCAATCCGTAGTACCAGGCGCCCAGTGCCGCGAATGGGGTACGCAGCATTTGTCCGCCGGGGAACGGGTAGTGGGGCAGGTCGGCAAACGCATCAAAACGCTCGGCCTGGCCGCGCAGCGCTTCGGCCAGGACCTTGCCCGCCAGATGCGTGTAGGTCACGCCATGGCCGCTGCAACCCTGGGAATAGTAGATGTTGTCGCCCAGCCGTCCGACCTGAGGCAGGCGCGACAGGGTCAGCAGGAAGTTGCCCGTCCACGCGTAATCGATCTTCACGTCCTTGAGCTGCGGGAATGCCTTGAGCATCTTCGGCCGGATGATCGCTTCGATGTTCGCCGGATCCCGCGCGCCATACACCACGCCACCACCGAAAATCAGGCGCTTGTCACCGCTCAGGCGGTAGTAGTCGAGCAAGTAATTGCAGTCTTCGACACAGTAATCCTGGGGCAGCAGGGTCTGTGCCAGTTCTTCGCCCAATGGCTCGGTGGTAATCACCTGTGTGCCGCAAGGCATCGACTTGGCGGCCAGTTCCGGCACCAGGTTGCCCAGATAAGCGTTGCCGGCGACGATGATGAATTTGGCCCGGACCTTACCCTGCGGCGTGTGCACCACCGGATTCGCGCCGCGCACGATGCGCACAGCGGGCGACTGCTCGTAAATCGTGCCACCCAGGGACTCGACCGCCGCCGCTTCACCCAGTGTCAGGTTAAGCGGATGGATGTGGCCGCCACTCATGTCGAGCATCCCGCCGACGTACTGATCGCAAGCAACCACCTCGCGGATGCGGCGTTGATCCATCAACTCAAGCTGGGTGTGCCCGAAACGCTCCCACAGGCGCTTCTGGGATTCGAGATGCCCCATCTGCTTGGCGGTCATCGCGGCGAACACGCCACCGTCCTTCAAGTCGCACTGAATGTTGTACCTGGCGACCCGCTCACGAATGATTCGCCCACCCTCGAACGCCATCTGCCCCAGCAACTGGGCCTGCTTGGGACCGACCGTGCGCTCGATGACATCGATATCGCGGCTATAGCTGTTAACGATCTGGCCGCCATTACGCCCGGACGCCCCGAATCCCACCCTGGCGGCTTCGAGCACCGTGACCTTGAAACCGTTCTCGAGCAGAAAGAGGGCAGAGGACAGCCCCGTATAACCGGCGCCAATCACACAGACATCGGTCTCCACGTCATCCTGCAACGCCGGGCGCGGTGGAACCGCATTGGCCGATGCGGCGTAGTAGGACTCGGGGTAGGGAGTGTTAGCCATCCGGCAGCCTCTGTTTAATATATTTTACGAGTGCGTTGATCCTACCCGAGTTGAAAATCGCCCGCCAGCCACCCGGAAAATCTTCTTTGTACCGGCAAAATTAAATATTTTGCATATTCATAGGGTTAGCTCGAAAAAAGGTGTTGACACCCCTCCGGAATTCCGTAGAATGCCGCCTCACAGCAGGCACGTAGCTCAGTTGGTTAGAGCACCACCTTGACATGGTGGGGGTCGTTGGTTCGAGTCCAATCGCGCCTACCAAACAAAATCCGCTCTGCTGGGCGGTCTAGAAGGGCTCACCGAAAGGTGGGCCCTTTTTTGTTGTCTGCGATTTGCAAAACCCTCACTCAAAACGCCAACTCGGCGCCCATCTCCAGGTACTCGATGTTCTTTTCGTCGTGCCCCTCCTGATAGTGCTTTGTCATCTTCTCGTCTGCATGTCCCATCAGCGCCTGAATTTACTCCTGTGGGAAATTCTGCTGTTCGTACAGCCATGGCGGGGCGTTGTGCGACTCAATTCGGCTACGCATCACCGTTGCCCGGGCCTCCTAGGTCGGCGGCGAGTACGTGCCGCGCCAAGCCTGATCGATGCCGATGTTCCGGCCGATGTTCGTGCTATCGGCGCTGGAGAGCGGCAGGTGACCAAAAATTGCCGGGTCAAGCATCCGCAGGCCGTGAAGCTTGCACATGGGGCGCCCGTCATGGAGCGTCCTATGCCGGGGCATGCCCGGGCGGTGGAGGGGTGGGAATCGTCTATAGTTAGGGGTCCAGCCAATGGAGGTAGATATGGAATGCCTAATTTGCGATGAGCCTGCTTCGGACGTCAATGCTGGTGATGATTACCAGGAAAGAGCATGCACGAAGTGCGGACACTATCGAATTACCCATACAGCGCTTGTTTGGATGGAAACCCATGGCTGGCGATTCGACGTGAAGCTGACTCGGGCCTGGCTCGCACATCAACAGGGCTCGGGGCTGATCCCAACTATTGATTCGCAGCAGGCTAGCGTTCTGATCCAGGCTTAAGCTGCCGCCTCTATCATCTTCCTTTCTCGCCGGCTGGCGTGATTCGTTGAAGTGGGGGTATTTGTGGGCCTGACTTTTCAGAGGTGGCCCATGGAATGGTACGAATCGCTTTTTTTGCAGATATGTACGCACGCACTATCCAGAGCGCGAGTCGCTGATCTGCGTAGGCAGGACAGAAAACTCAACCTCGAGCTTAATCAGGCTCATGAGATCGTCGCTTCTTACAGGAAGGGTGTTGCGCTCGTGTTCAGCCTTGTGCGCCGCTCGAGCTTCTTTTGTGGCCCCTTTCTCTGGCTAGGCCGCGTTGCGCAGGGCCCGCCGTATTCGTCCGGGCGCCGCCAATCAACGTCCAGATCCCGGCTATCGCTGATCTTCACGCCACCGACGTAGCTGTCACTGCCTGAGTACATTGGAGAACCCGGGCCGCCGAACACGTCGTTGAGCTTTTCCCGTTTAGCGTCGAAGCCCGCTTTCTTGGCTTCCCGGTCGGAGACGGCAGCCAGATCGAAAACGCACCGTTGTCGAAGATGAACGACTGGCAGACATCAGCGACAATGCCCATGTCGTCTTGGCGCGGGATCGACACCAGTGCATGCCGCCCGGCAAGGAAGCGAGCCCCGTCCTGTCGGGTTTCGCCGATTGGTGTGTCGATAAGTATTCACACGAAGTCCTCGCCCGCATTCAACTGCAGGCTCAATGTTAATTTTGTTCAGGATTGTGTTCGGGACACTTGGCGCTGCGCTGGGTAAAGTCATGACCGCTCGCCCGGCCTGGTGTGTTTCAGATGGATTACTGAATGGCCAGCAACTGGTCAGGGTGGGCACCAATTCAGGCAAGTTGAAGGCGACAAGCCAGCTAGTTCAGCTTCTGCATAACACCGACGCTGTTAAAGCCTCCGGTGATCCTGGCAACCCAAGCGTCTGGCTCGGCTGTAGATCCTGCCGCGCGGGCGAGGCCTCGCCACGCTCCAGTCATGTTGCAAGAGCCCGAAACTGTAATCATGATGCCTCCCAGGCCGGCGAAATACTGGTTAAGATTTGAGATCAAGCACGATCTCGCATTAATTTCTAACGAGCCGCCATCCACAGTAATCTGACCGAATGAGCCATTGGTTCCGATATCAATGTATTTGCGCTTGCAGCTGCTTGCACTTTTCCAACACATGTCTCCCTGCAAGCAATTAAAAATAGTGCAATTAGTGGGCGCTCCGTCGTACGTTTCGTCGAGAATTTCACTGAAGTAGTTCCAGTCTTCATTTCGCATGCCGGTGGACATTATGCGGTCCACGGTTTATCCAGTCGACTCCGTTATTGTCGCGGGAAACCGAAGCATTATTAGATACGTTAGTTACGTACTCAGTGTAGCGGCCACCACGAGTGCCCCATACGATTACAACGTGATCTATTGTCGTATAGGCACCATAGGCGCAGCATGCCCGGCCGATATCGTTATTTTCTCTGTTGCCATTGACTTGAATGTTTCTTGATTCGAACCAAGAGGGCGCCCGGCTATCTATTGCAACTGGCAGGCCGGCGCGGGTAAAGGCCGAGAAGTTTTCAGATGTCACAAAGTTTACGTTTGATTCCGCTTGCTATAGCAGGATAGGTACCAAGGGGTTCTCGTCCAGGATAATTACCCCCCCTTGAAATGACCTGGGTGCTTGCTACGTACGTTCAAGCCCCAAGCAGCGCTGTTCCGCCAGATGGGCCGAGAGCAGCAACTGCTTGTGCCGCGAGGTACGAAAGGAATAAGAGAAGATTCCTGGTCGGGATCAATCAGGACTTTTACATGTGGAATAATTTCAGCCAGTTGAGTTGATTCGCTATCAGTCATATTTACCTCTAGTCATGTCGACCCCAAGACAATGTTGTTTAAAGTTTCCTTAAGTTTGATGAAGTACGTCCAACTTGGCGGAGTATAAAGCCAGTTGCGGCGCTGCTGCGGTGCAGGACGATTGGACTACCAACAGCCTTCTTGTCGCTCTTGTGGGTGACGGGCATTGCGATTGATTCAGGCAGGCGTCACTAACGAAGGAGTCTATAGAAACTCTTGTTTTTTTTACTCGTCTTTAACATTTTTCAGGCGCCAAATAATTGAACTTTGGAGTTGATCGAAAAGCAATTGGCCTTAGCGCGATTTATTCATACGCGTCATTACAATCTCAGCCATAAGTAAGAAAACGTCCAACTAGAACAAGCGGCGAGGAGTACTGCAACCCTACAAAAAGCCAAAATACTGACAACAAAAAACAGTCACATTCTCCCAATTAAGTCGGTGATATATCATGATCAAGATCATGGCCTACTTTTTAATTGGAGCTGTAACTGCAGGATGCAACGGCATCGTAAAACCCGACTTTTCGGGTCCTGCCAATGATTCATACTTTTCAGTCTATTCGGGGTTTCCCGCACCGTATCTATACATGGCCTCGGCCGTGCAATGGAACGATGACTATGCGGTAACCACCCGCCACACTCCGTTCATCCCCAACGTGAAGTACAGTTGCAGCACAGGCTGCGATCTCGTCTTCATCCTGCACAAGGCCAACGGCCACTACCCATCATGGCGCGCACCGCGTGTGGGCGAGAGCATCACTGCCGTTGGGGCGAGTCCTTACCTCATGACCGCTACCGGGAAAGGCAAGGTGTATCAAACGCCGTTCGTCAATGCCGATGAACACAGCGGTGATCTCTATGCCATCCATGATGCCCCGCTGGTCAAGGGTATGTCGGGTGGGCCGGTCCTCACCAGTGACGGCTGTATTGTCGGCATCAATATCGGTTTCTACTCAACCACTCTGAACGATGTGAGCAATAACTCCGGCGTAAAGGGGGCTGAGAGGATCAGCATTTTTATTCCTTACTCGATCATTCAGCGCGAGTGGGGGATATTGCAGGCAAAACTTGACGATCCACACGGCGCGAGGTACGTGGTGAAGTAGCTTTTAGCTATCAACCAATTGGTCATCGTGTCTATCAAACAAAATCCGCTCTACCGGGCGATCTGGAAGGGCTCACCGAAAGGTGAGCCCTTTTTTGTTGTCCTGGATTTCTTGCAGAATGTTCATGACATCGTAAAGGCCATTGCGGCTCTGTGTGTTGGCGGTGTCATGCCTGCCAGTACCTAGTGGCGCTGCCAGTGGCTGCAGGATTGACCACGCAATGGATCGCTAT
Organism: Pseudomonas sp. GL-B-12; assembly: GCF_019955895.1. NCBI lineage: Bacteria > Pseudomonadati > Pseudomonadota > Gammaproteobacteria > Pseudomonadales > Pseudomonadaceae > Pseudomonas > Pseudomonas sp. GL-B-12. The sequence goes on along the minus strand of NZ_JAHBCX010000007.1, from coordinate 56,862 downwards.
TTGTACGGGGTGGGCGAAGGCGCACTCGGGACAAATGCGAACAGGGCTGGAATCCCTTTAAAGGCGTGCGCTGGTAATCAATTCTGCAAACAGGGCTGCAGGGTCATAATTGACGTATGACCCTGTGTTAAGACCGGATCGAATGTGCTTAATTCGCATCCGACTCCCCCGTATTCTTTTGTTGGCACCTGAGTGGGTAGCGGTACAACAACTTGCTCAATTGACTTTGACGATCTCGGGCGGGCTCCACGTCCCTTTGCCGGGAGGCAGGATGGAAGGCGTTTCCGTCTTCGGCCAATACAGCCGCATCACGAGGTAGATCAGATCATCCGGTGCAGGCAGCCAGTTGCGTTCCTTGTCCGCACCGGGCGAATCCTTCTGGATGTACAGCGTCAACGAGCCGTCCGCATTCTTCTTCATGTCGGGCAGCATCGGCGAGTTGATGAGGTAGCGATTGATCGGATTTTTGATCAGCAGTTGCGACTTGCCGTCGTACATCGTCACCGACCAGAAGGCATTGACTGGCGGGAGTTGTTCGGCGGGAAAGGTGATGGTGTAGTTGTGCTTGCTGCCGTCGAGCGACTCGTCATTAGGCAGGGTTTTGGACAGCGGATACGTGGCTTCCTCGGCATCGTTGGCATAGATGCCTGCTTGCGCGACGGCAGCACGCTTGAGCCAGTCGCCGTTGTAGAAGGCGCTGTCGCCGCCGGCACCGGCAATGTTCCAGCCATTGATCTTCGTGCCGAGATTCTTTATCCCATCCTCGACCTTTACATGCCCGGCTTGCATGCCCTGAACCACTGCGGCCTTTTGTTCGGCGGACAGATCCTGGAAGTTGAAGTCCTTGCCGGCGCCAATGCCGATACGGGCAAGTTTCGCGCGGATCGCCGCTTCATCCGGTGTAGCTGGGGCGAGCTGCAAGGCAAAGTCGAGATACTTGAAGAAGTCGGTCTTCACGAGGTTCTTGTTGATCTTCGGGAAGTCGATCGTCGGGGCGGCCGGTGGCGCAGGCTGCTTGAGATAGGTGGAAAGCGGCTGAGCCTTGTAGCCTGATTGGATCGCTACGACATTCGGCATGTCCGCCGGGTTGAAGAGCTGGGTGCGAAAGACTGCGAAGGGGAGTTGCGTGCGGGAACGAAACACTTTCTTGATGCCCTGCGGAGTCGTGCCTTTCCAATCGGGGCCGACCACCATGTAATCGCCGGCTTCATTGCCGGTGGCGCGGCCGCCGATGTAACCGAAGTTGTAGGTGTTGCCGTCTATAAGCTGCACCGTGTAGTACCGCGGCTTCTCGACCGCTGGCACCGATAGCACTATCGGCTCGCTGCGCAGGTCCATGAACAGCATGGAATATGGTGTGTCGCTGTTCGGCGAGATGATGGCCGTGTCCTTGTATGTAGCGACGTGATGCAGGCTGTCGATTTGGTTGAACGGCGCCTTGAACTGGCTGGAGTTCTTGTCCACCGCATAGTCGTACATGATCGCGTAATTCATCACGATGGGCAGGCCGTAGACGTAGCCTTCCTCGGCGATGGCTTTCGTTTCGGCGGGAGTGATGTCCGTTGCAAGGGCGAGCGTAGATCCAAAGGAGGCGAGCAATACCAGTGCACAACCAACGGCTCTCGGTAGTGGGGTTTTCATGAACCTACATCTCCATTCGTCAAGTCGGATGAGTGAGTTGGTCAACTAACGACTAATCAGGCGCTGGCGTTTGCTCAAGGCATGAGCTCGCACAACGCACTTGTTTTATCTAAAGATGCTCACTGCTACAGACAGCGCCTGCTGTAGTGCCAGGCTTGACAATTACAATGCTTGCGCTTGAAGGACCGCGTTTGTTTGCTCGTACGGCAAGGAGCATAAAACCCTTACTAGTACCAAGAATCATTATTGGTTTGTGGGGAAGCTGACTGTGGGGTTATGTTTAGTCTATGGATTTTCAATCCACAAGTAATTGCGTGTTATTTGCTGAGCCTGGCATCCAGTTGGCGGTCACTTCGCTGTGTTTGAAAGATGAGATGCCCGAATGAGTAAAATAGGACGGTACCTCCAAGCTCCCTACGACCTGGAGGTGGCGCTCGCTCAGTTCGGTCGACTTTTGTGCTTTTTCCTTGGCCATTCTCGCGTGGTTCATTGCGATTTCGTTGAGCGTTGACACGTTACATCTCCCGGCGACTGACCAAGCGTATCGCTGGCGTCCTTAAGCATTGATTGAGTGGCCGCTGCGTCAGAATCATGTCGTTCCGGCGCTGCTACGCGCGATCTGAGCAAGCCCCAAGCCACGGATGCGGGCGAACTCCTCGTTGTGTTTTGGCAAGCGACGAATGGCGGGCCACTGTGAATGATGGCCAGGATTCTTGGTCATTCGGGCGTAAACTAGTGGTGCTGCCTCATTGAAAGGAGCCGCCTATGAACGTCGATCAAATCATCAAACCGGCATCTGTGGACAAGGCTGTCTGGGATCAATACTTCTGCGCTGCATTGATTGCCGAAAGCAATTTGACTGCCCCGGTTGTTGGCGGGGCTACTCACGAAGACAGGCAGAACCTGTTGATCGAGAGGGCCAAAACCCTCGCTGACAAAATGATGGAAAATCGAAAATAACCAGAGCCCAGCCGTCGCGCTGGGCTCTTCACATACGCGGATATGCACCGATGCTGGTGATGTGCGCATTGTGGGTCAAACGATCAACTCTACCTTGCCACTTGCCAGGCGATAGATACCTCCCACGATCTTCAGCGCGCCTTTGCTCTGCGCATCAGTCAGCAGTGGCGAGGCCTGTTTCAGGCTGTTGACCGAATTTTTGACGTTTTGCGCGGTGGCGTTTTCCATCAAGCTCCCGGGCTGTTTGAGTACGGTCTCGACGGCTGACTTGAGTGCGTCAGTCAGTTTCGGGATATGGCCGGGGAAAATCGTCTGATCCTTGACGGCCTTGATACCGGCCTCGATGGCGCCGCAACTCTCATGTCCAAGTACGAGAATCAGCGGGGCACCCAGTACGGCAACCCCATATTCAAGACTGGCCAAGCCTTCCGGGGTAACGAAGTTGCCCGCGACGCGGATGGAGAAAAGATCGCCTCGAGCGGTGTCAAACGCATATTCCGGAGCGATGCGCGAGTCAGAGCAACTCAGCACTGCCACGAACGGATTCTGACCGGACACCAGGGCCTCTCGCTCGGCTTTGAAATCATGAGTCTTGGACGTACCGCTTACATATCGTTCATTGCCCTCCATCAGTCTTTTCAACGCCATATCGGGACTGATTACGTTTTGAGGTTTGGGTGGGGCTGTCGCTTTTTCGGCTGCCTGGATGATCTTGCCGGGCAGTGTGCCGGTCAGCAGCAGGGCGCCTGCGCTCAATCCGGCAAATTGAAGAAAACGACGACGGCCTGTTGTGTTTGAAGCAGAGCTTGAATCACATGATTCACACATGATTTTGTTTACTCAGTTCAATGCGGTGAGAGTGAGTTGGTGTCGGGGCCGGTACTGTCACGGACGCTCAATACCAGCGCAGTGGAGTCTAGTTGGTCTGTCATTTTATGTTCCGGACATTGTCCGCAGATGCCGTGCAAGCAGCCATTTCATGGGCTACTACTGACAGGCTCATACAACTTCGACCTGGCAGGAGTTTCTCGATGCTGACTCACTGGTTTCTGGCGGCGGTTCATCTTCTGGCATTGGCCTTGGGATTTTGGGCGGTGTTGGTTCGAGGCACGGCTTTTCGGCGTTTGGCCGAAGGGGCGGCAGAAGTGCGCAGTGTTCTGATGGCGGACAATATCTGGGGTATTTCAGCTGTCGTTTTACTGATCAGTGGGGGGATGCGAGCGTTTGGCGGGTACGAGAAAGGCACGGACTATTACCTGCATCAGCCGCTGTTTCATCTGAAGATGACGCTGTTCGTCCTGATCTTGCTGCTGGAAATCGCACCCATGGTGACGCTGATCAAGTGGCGGATAGCGCTGGGCCGTAAAGTGGCTGTCGATACCGGCCGTGCGAAGCTGTTTGCACGGATCAGTCATATCGAGGCGCTGCTGGTGCTATTGATGGTGGTGGCGGCGACTGGCATGGCACGTGGCGTGATGCTTGGTTAACCACGCAGCGAATGCGTCCTTCCCTGGGGTAAACCAGAAAAGTCTGACAGCAAAAGAGTGGAGCTTGCCGCTAGTATCGGCCCCTGGGGTTTGAGTGGGGGCGCAAGCGGAGGGCAATGGGGTGATGAATCTTTAGCCAGCCGTGGTTCCGGGCTGAACGGGCTGGCTACTGACTACAGCAGAATTCAGGGTTGCGGCTTTTCCGGGGCGGTGAGGCCGGCCTGAATGCGCTGATAAATTTCTTCACGATGCACTGCAACGTCCTTCGGGGCGTTGATGCCGATCCTGACTTGCTGGCCGCTTACGCCCAGGATGGTGATCGTAATGTCATCACCAATGTTTATGCTTTCACCGACTTTGCGGGTGAGTATCAGCATGGTCTTCTCCTTGATTGCTTTGTGGGGCACCTGATTCGGACAGTGCAGAGGTCGGTGGTATGTATAGATTAGTGCGAAGTCTCACGGTTTGGGTGCCTCTTTCTGACGCGCAGATGCGGCATTAATTCCCAAGGCGTAACTATACAGAGGCCGCAACCATCATTCTCGTTGTTTTGAGTCCATTTTACGGCACTCGCGAAGTATTCATGGATGTTAAAATCTGCGCTTTAGGCATTTAGAGGGAAACGCCGTGCGCAAAATGGTTTTGGTCGTCGCGATATTGGCGCTGGCGGGATGTGGCGAGGGCAGCAGTGTGGATGCACCGAAGCCTAAGCCGGCCATGGCTGCGGTACCCGCGCCAGTGTCCGGCCCGCAATGGGATCTTGAAGTGCGAGGTGAAACCCCTCAAGCGGTCAGCGATCTGAGTGGCTGGCTGATCGAGCACAGTTTCATGTCCAGCGTCGTCAAGGAGAATGGCAATACCCGAATCCTGATGGGGCCGTTCAATTCGAAAGCCGAAGCCGAAGCCAGGCAGGATGAAGTCCGCGCCGCGCTCACTCGCTCGAAGAAACAGAACATCGAATTGCTGGTGCTTGAGCGTCCGGCCGCTCAATAACGTTCTGTAGCGCTGACGTTGAAGAAACAAAAAAGGCCTCGGGTGTTTAGCCCCGAGGCCTTTTTTGTTTCAGTGTCTGGATTCAACCGCAGGCCTTCATGTCTACCGGGCCAACGAACTCGTTGCCGCGCCCCATGACGCACCCCACGCTCTGGTTGCGTTGGCGCTCCCAGGCCTGTACCGGATAGGTTTTGTCCCAGGCTTCATACAGTTGCCGATCCTGTTTCGACAGGCGCAAGCCATATTGCTTGCTCATGTAGAAGTAGGTCCTGGCGATCATGCCGCGAATGGAAGGGCGGGGCATGACTTTCTTGGCCTTGAAGTCGACCTGGGTCAGGCAGGATCCATATTGTCCCGACTGCTCGGGCAGCCAGCCGAAACTGAAGTTGCTGCGATCGCCATTGACCTCGCCAATGCTGGGCACCAGGTTGTGCAAATCAGCCTCGGCCTTCTGGTAAATCGGGTCGTAGCGGGTGCAGTTCTTGCGGCCGCCCTGTTGCCAGCACTGGCGTTGATGGCCGATTTGCCAGGCCGGAACAATATGCTCCCACTCGATGCGGGCTGCGCGTTTGGCATTTTTACGTGGCACATAACCGCAGGCAGCAAGGTTCACCCGGTTGCCGGTGTACTTGCAGCCACAGTAAAACTCGGTGGACTGGGGAGCGTAGAGCTTCCACGCCACCTTTTTCGCTTCGGTGAAGGTGCGCGGAGCGTCGGCTTGCGCGCCCACGACAAAAAACAGGAACAGCAAAGCAAACCAGCGGGCACTCATCGACTCAATCTTCCTTCGGCACAACCCAGAAAATCTGCACGCCGCCATCGTCGCGATAGGCGAGGGTGACGTTGTCGTTCTCGTCGATTTCTTCCAGCAAGCGTTCCCATTCATCCACCGGTTCGTCAGGAAGGCGGAAGATCAGCGCTGCCCTGGCCTTTTGTGCGGTGGGAGAGTTGATGATTTTCTGAACGCGCAGGCCCATGCGTACATAGGTGTCAGGAGAGGAGGAGGTGGTGTCCACGGAATTATCCTTATTAGGCTGTACGTGCATACAGTATTTAACTGTAGGACATTTCGCAACTGCTTAAAAATCAAGAAAATCCTCTGACAGCGGTTTTTTCCATTTGGCGTAAGACGAAGGGAGTTTTTTTGTCAGATCCAGCGGCAGCCAATCGCCAAGGCTGGCGAATGGCGCACGGGGTGCCCGACCGGATCCGGTCGGGCGAGGGCGAATCAATATTCCCAGAACATCCGTTGCAGATCTTTGCTGTCGTTGGTTTTGGTCAGCGCGACCATCGCCAGGATCCGCGCCTTTTGCGGGTTCAGATCGTTGGCCACGACCCAGTCGTATTTATCGTCAGGCTGTTCGGCGTTGCGCAATACAAAGCCGCCAGCGTTGACATGGGAGGAGCGAATGATCTGCACGCCGTCCTTGCGCAAGGCTTGCAGGGTTGGGACTACCCGCGACGATACCGAGCCATTGCCGGTGCCAGCGTGGATGATGGCTTTGGCGCCGGATTGAACCAGGGCCTTGTAGGCGGTATCGCTGACGTTGCCGTAGGAATAGGCGATTTCGACGTCAGGCAGGTTCTTGATGGTCTTGATGTCGAACTCGGAATCCATGGTGTGACGCTTGGCTGGCAAACGGAACCAGTAGGATTTGCCTTCTACTACCATGCCCAGCGGACCCCAGGCGCTTTTAAACGCTTCGGTCTTGATGTTGATCATTTTGCTGACGTCGCGACCCGACTGGATTTCATCGTTCATGGTCACCAGCACACCTTTGCCCCGCGCGTCTTTGCTGCTGGCCACGGCCACCGCGTTGTACAGGTTCAGCATGCCATCGGCGGACATCGCGGTGCCCGGGCGCATGGAGCCCACGACGATGATCGGCTTCTCGGTTTTTTCCACCAGGTTCAGGAAGTACGCGGTTTCTTCCAGGGTGTCGGTGCCGTGGGTGATCACGATGCCATCGACGTCTTTGCTGTCGGCCAGTTCGGCTACGCGGCGACCCAGTTGCAGCAGGTTTTCGTTGGTGATGCTTTCGGAGGCGATTTGCATGACCTGTTCACCGCGAACGTTAGCCAATTGGCTCAGTTCTGGAACGCCGGCGATCAACTGTTCAATGCCGACTTTCGCCGCTTGATAGGTCGCGCTGTTGGCGGCGCTGGCGCCCGCGCCGGCAATGGTGCCGCCCGTGGCAAGGATTACCACGTTGGCCAGTTTCTGTTGGGTTTCGGCTTCTTTGGCCTGAAGGGCGGTAGGCAGAAGCAGCAGGAGGGCCAAGGCGCCCGGAACAAAGGTCTTGAGTGCAGATGTCATTATTTTTCTCTTCTAGTTGTGAGACGGTGCAGATGCAAGTTCATCTAGATGCGCCCCGGGCGAATCTGAACGCCGAGGGTGCGAGAGGAAGAGCAGGATCTGTACCAGTAATACTCTGAATCGAAAAACACGCTTAAGTTAATGATTTGTAACGGTATTGCTGTTTGTGTCCGGGGCGGTTCCGGGGTCGGGGCGTCCGGAATGCCGAACATGTTTAACTTTTGCGTTCGGCTCTCCGAAACGGATCGCGGTCTTGTTTAAGATTTCAACGGGTCAAATCATCACTAACGACTAAAGAAGCACCCGCGTCGGTCGATGCTCCTTCAAGGGATCTTTTTCTGCAGGAGTTCACATGTCGTTATCTATTGGCTTCCCAAATGCCGCGGGCATCACCATCGGGGGAAAGGCTGCGACGACCATTCGTGCTTTAGGCGATGTGACAGCTGATGCGGCTGCTCAAACGCCGGGTGCAAAGGAAAGTGACGGCACCCAGGTCAAGACGGGCCCGGTAGGTCTGGGAGAAAGTGCCGGCGCACAGGCCGAATCGCAAACCAGCGACAACACCAGCGTTACGGTGAAGGTCCTGCTCAAGCGTCTGAAGGAGTTGCAGCAGCAATTGCGCGAGCAACAGCAGCAACTGGCGCAAACCCAGGCGGCGTCCTATCCGACTCCGCAAGCCAAGACCACCGCGGTAGCGGCCATTGAGGGGCAGGTTGCCGACACCAACGGCGCCATCCTGCAAGTGAGCGCGAGCCTGATCAAGGAGCTGGCCAAGGGTTCTGGCACGGGATCGGTGGTCAACACCACGGCATGAGCTGAATGCTGTTTTTCGCTAAACATCCGTGAAAGCACTTTTCCGGTCGTTGACAAATACCGGCAGGGTTCGCATAGTTTGGTTCACGCAAACGTTTGCGCGACGACAGTGATGACTTTTCATCGCGGTGGGTCGTGAAGCTTACGCCAGCGCAAGCGTTGCTCACAATAATCATAAGATCGGAGTGAACCCATGAAGCTGCCATTCGCTGGACGTCTTCTCGCTGTCGCTATGCTGGCTGCCGCATCCGCTGCATTGCCTGTCTCTTCGGCTTTTGCTGAAACCGCTGAAAAGCCGAAAGTCGCACTGGTCATGAAATCCCTGGCCAACGAGTTCTTCCTGACCATGGAAGACGGCGCCAAGGCCTACCAGAAAGATCACTCCGGCGAATTCGAGCTCATCTCCAACGGCATCAAGGATGAAACCGACACCGCAGGCCAGACGCGCATCGTCGAGCAAATGATCCTGGCCAAGGTCAACGCACTGGTGATCGCGCCGGCAGACTCCAAGGCCATGGTCCCGGTGATCAAGAAAGCCATCGATGCCGGTATCACCGTGATCAACATCGACAACCAGCTGGACCCCGCCGTGGTCAAAAGCAAAAACATCAATGTTCCGTTCGTAGGCCCGGACAACCGCAAGGGCGCACGGCTGGTGGGGGATTACCTGGCCAAACAGCTGAAGGCCGGTGACGAAGTCGGCATCGTCGAAGGTGTGTCCACCACCACCAATGCCCAGCAGCGGACCGCAGGTTTCAAGGATGCGATGGAGGCGGCGCAGATCAAGGTCGTGTCCCTGCAATCCGGCGACTGGGAGATCGACAAGGGCAACAAGGTAGCTGCATCGATTCTCAGCGAATACCCGCAAACCAAGGCCCTGTTGGCCGGCAACGACAGCATGGCGGTCGGTGCGGTGTCTGCGGTGCGCGCCGCAGGCAAGGCCGGCAAGGTGCAGGTGGTCGGCTACGACAATATCAATGCCATCCAGCCAATGCTCAAGGATGGTCGCGTGCTGGCCACCGCGGACCAGTTTGCGGCCAAACAGGCGGTGTTCGGCATCGAGACTGCATTGAAGATTCTCAAGGGCGAGCAGGTCGACGGCGGCGCCAATGGCGTGATCGAAACGCCGGTAGAGCTGGTCACCAAGTAGCCTTCTGGCGACGCAACGGCGCTCGTCCAGCCGGACGAGCGCATGGAGAGTTTTTATGTCAGTTTGCACTCCGAACGCTGTCCTCTCGGTCAGCGGTATCGGCAAGACCTACGCCCAACCGGTCCTGGCCGGCATCGACCTGACGCTCATGCGCGGGGAAGTGCTGGCGTTGACCGGCGAGAACGGTGCAGGCAAAAGCACGCTTTCGAAGATTATTGGCGGGCTGGTCACGCCGACCGCCGGCCAGATGCAGTTTCAGGGGCAGGACTATCGTCCGGGTAGTCGGGCTCAGGCTGAAGCGCTGGGTATCCGCATGGTCATGCAGGAGCTCAATCTGCTGCCGACCTTGTCGGTGGCGGAAAACCTGTTTCTCGACAACCTGCCCAGCAAAGGCGGCTGGATCAGTCGCAAGCAGTTGCGCAAGGCTGCCATCGAGGCCATGGCGCATGTCGGGCTCGACGCCATTGACCCGGATACCCTGGTCGGCGAACTGGGTATCGGCCACCAGCAAATGGTCGAGATCGCCCGCAACCTGATTGGCGATTGTCATGTGCTGATTCTCGACGAGCCGACCGCGATGCTCACTGCACGCGAAGTCGAAATGCTGTTCGAGCAGATCACCCGCCTGCAGGCGCGCGGCGTATCGATCATCTATATCTCCCATCGCCTCGAAGAACTTGCGCGAGTCGCGCAACGCATTGCCGTGCTGCGCGATGGCAACCTGGTTTGTGTCGAGCCGATGGCCAACTACAACAGCGAGCAACTGGTCACGCTGATGGTCGGTCGCGAGCTTGGCGAACACATCGATTTGGGGGCGCGCAAGATCGGCGCTCCGGCGTTGACGGTCAAGGGCCTGAGCCGTGCCGACAAGGTTCGCGACGTGTCGTTCGAAGTCCGTGCCGGAGAGATTTTCGGCATTTCCGGTTTGATCGGCGCGGGGCGCACCGAATTGCTGCGTCTGATCTTCGGTGCCGATATCGCCGACAGCGGCACGATTGCCCTGGGGGCGCCGGCGCAGGTCATCAATGTGCGTTCGCCGGTGGATGCGGTCGGGTATGGCATCGCGTTGATCACTGAAGATCGCAAGGGTGAAGGTCTTTTGTTGACGCAGTCGATCAGCGCCAATATCGCCTTGGGCAACATGCCCGGCATCTCCAGTGCGGGGTTTGTCGACAACGATGGCGAAAGCGCCCTGGCCCAGCGTCAGATCGACGCCATGCGCATTCGCAGTTCCGGTCCGGCACAGCTGGTGTCCGAGCTGTCCGGCGGCAATCAGCAGAAGGTCGTCATCGGCCGTTGGCTGGAGCGCGATTGCTCGGTGCTGCTGTTCGACGAGCCGACCCGCGGCATCGACGTCGGCGCCAAGTTCGATATCTACAACCTGCTCGGCGAGTTGACTCGCCAGGGCAAGGCGCTGGTGGTGGTTTCCAGCGACTTGCGCGAGCTGATGCTGATCTGCGACCGGATCGGTGTGCTGTCGGCAGGAAGCCTGATCGATACATTCGATCGCGACAGCTGGACCCAGGATGAGTTGCTCGCCGCTGCTTTCGCCGGCTACCAAAAACGTGATGCGCAGCTCTTTGAAGCCGCGCCTAGGGATCTTCCATGAAAACCGCTTCTTTCGCCGGCACACGCAGTGGCAACTTCTACGGCCTGGGCACCTATCTGGGCCTGGCGGGTGCCTTGTTGGCGATGATCGTGCTGTTCTCGGTGCTGAGCAGTCACTTCCTGTCCTACGATACTTTCAGCACCCTGGCCAACCAGATTCCGGACCTGATGGTGCTGGCGGTCGGCATGACCTTTGTGTTGATCATCGGAGGCATCGACCTGTCGGTAGGCTCGGTGCTGGCGCTGGCGGCCTCGACCGTGAGCGTGGCGATTCTTGGCTGGGGCTGGGGCGTGCTGCCGGCGGCGCTACTCGGCATGGCCGTCGCGGCGCTCGCCGGTACCATCACTGGCTCGATCACTGTGGCGTGGCGGATTCCGTCGTTCATCGTGTCCCTGGGCGTGCTGGAAATGGCTCGCGGGGTGGCGTACCAGATGACCGGTTCGCGTACGGCCTATATCGGCGATGCGTTCGCCTGGTTGTCCAATCCGATCGCCTTCGGCATTTCACCGTCGTTCATCATTGCGTTGCTGATCATTTTCATCGCCCAGGCCGTGTTGACCCGCACGGTGTTCGGTCGCTACCTGATCGGTATCGGCACCAACGAAGAGGCCGTGCGACTGGCGGGGATCAATCCGAAGCCTTACAAAATCCTGGTCTTCAGCCTGATGGGGTTGCTGGCCGGTATTGCCGCGTTGTTCCAGATTTCTCGCCTGGAAGCCGCCGACCCGAATGCTGGCTCCGGCCTTGAGTTGCAGGTGATCGCAGCCGTCGTGATCGGCGGGACCAGCCTGATGGGCGGGCGCGGTTCGGTGATCAGCACGTTTTTTGGCGTCCTGATTATTTCCGTGCTGGCCGCGGGGCTGGCGCAGATCGGGGCAACCGAGCCGACCAAACGCATCATTACCGGCGCGGTGATCGTGGTGGCGGTGGTGCTGGATACTTATCGCAGTCAACGCGCAAGCCGGCGGACCTGAGTCATGGCGACTATCAAAGATGTGGCAGCCCTTGCCGGCATTTCCTACACCACGGTGTCCCATGTGGTGAACAAGACCCGCCCGGTCAGTGAAGAAGTCCGGATCAAGGTCGAGGCGGCAATCCAGACCCTCGACTACGTCCCCAGCGCCGTGGCCCGTTCGCTCAAGGCCAAGACCACGGCGACCATCGGCCTGTTGGTGCCCAACAGCCTCAACCCGTATTTCGCCGAACTGGCCCGGGGTATTGAGGACTACTGCGAGCGAAACGGTTACTGCGTCATCCTGTGCAACTCCGACGACAATCCGGACAAGCAGCGCAGTTACCTGCGGGTGCTGCTGGAAAAACGCATCGACGGCCTGATTGTCGCCTCGGCTGGCGGCGACAGTGGCCTGGTACAAGGTCTGAAAGGCGTCCGCACACCCATGGTGATCGTCGACCGCGGACTGGACGGTGTCGATGCGGACCTGGTGCGCATCGACCATGAGTACGGCGCGTATCTGGCGACCCGGCACCTGTTGGAGTTGGGGCACCGGGATATCGCCACGATCAGCGGGCCGGAAAACACCAGTGTGGCGCAGATGCGTCTGGCGGGTTATCGCCGGGCCTTGGAGGAGGCGGGCGTCGAAGTCTCCCCCGGGCGCATGCTGGAAAGCGATTTCACCAGCAACGGCGGTTACAGCGCCGCCGCGATTTTGCTGGAAAGCAATCCGCCCAGCGCCATTTTTGCGGCCAACGACATGATCGGCATCGGCGTGCTACGGGCCGCCGCCGAGCGCAATATTCGCGTACCGAGCGAGTTGTCGGTGATCGGCTTCGACGATATCCAGATGAGTCGGTATGTCTACCCGTCGTTGACCACGGTCGGGCAATCGATCCTGCAGCTCGGCGAAATGGCCGCCGAAGTGCTTTTACGGCGAATCGCCACGCCGGGCCTGGTGACCGATCAGCGGATCGTGACGCCGAGTATCGTCATGCGCGAATCGACGGCGCCGCTGGCCGGCGTGTTTGCCCAGTTCCGTTGAAAACAGAAAGCCGTTGAAAACAGAGAGCCGTTGAAAACAGAAAGCCGCTGAATCAACAGCGCCGCCGAAACAGAATCGATGAGTAGCAATGTATGCCAGCAAAAGTAGTGGTAATAGGCAGTTTGAACATGGACCTGGTGACCCGGGCACCACGCTTGCCCAAGGGCGGTGAAACGCTGATTGGTCAGTCGTTTACCACCGTCTCCGGCGGCAAGGGCGCCAATCAGGCCGTGGCTGCGGCGCGGCTGGGAGCCCAGGTGTCGATGATCGGGTGCGTGGGCAGTGACGCTTATGGTGAGGCGTTGCGCGGGGCGCTGTTGGCCGAGCAGATCGATTGTCAGGCGGTCAGTACCGTTGAGGGTTCCAGCGGCGTGGCGTTGATTGTGGTCGATGACAGCAGTCAGAACAGCATCGTGATCGTCCCCGGTGCCAACGGTGCATTGACCGCTGAAGCCATTGACCGTTTTGATTCGGTGATACGCGCGGCGGACGTGCTCATCTGTCAGCTGGAAGTGCCCGATGCTTCTGTTGGTCATGCGCTCAAGCGCGGCCGCGAGCTGGGCAAGACGGTCATCCTCAACCCGGCACCGGCCAGCCGTCCGCTGCCAGCGGACTGGTACGCGTCTATCGATTACCTGATTCCCAACGAAAGCGAAGCGTCGGCCCTGAGCGGTCTGTCGGTAGACTCCCTGGAAACCGCGCAAGCCGCGGCGACCCGCCTGATTGCCCTGGGCGCCGGCAAGGTGATCATCACCCTCGGTGCGCAAGGTTCGCTGTTTGCCGATGGCCTACGCTTCGAACATTTCCCCGCGCCCGCGGTAAAGGCTGTCGATACCACGGCGGCCGGCGATACGTTCGTCGGCGGCTTCGCGGCGGCCTTGGCCGCGGGTAACGATGAGGCGCAGGCGATCCGCTTCGGACAGGTGGCCGCGGCGCTGTCGGTCACCCGTGCCGGCGCGCAACCGTCGATTCCCGCCTTGAGCGATGTACAGGCGTTTAAAATCCCATGAAAAAGACACCCCTGCTCAACATTGCGCTGTCACGGCTGATCGCTTCATTGGGGCATGGCGACAGGGTCGTCATCGGGGATGCGGGGCTGCCGGTTCCACCGGGCGTTGAATTGATCGACCTGGCCTTGACCCATGGCATTCCGGATTTTGTCAGCACCTTGAAGGTGGTGCTCAGCGAGATGCAGGTCGAAAGCCATGTTCTGGCTCAGGAAATCTTCGATAAAAAGCCGTCGGCCCTGGTCGCGCTGGAAGAGCTGAACGGTGACGGCGCGTTGGGTCGGCGTGAGGTGCTCACCCATGAACAATTCAAGGTCCTGAGCCGACAAGCGAGGGCGATAGTTCGTACAGGCGAGTGCCAGCCGTACTGCAACATTGTGCTGGTCGCCGGCGTTACGTTTTGACTGGCTGTCCGCGTTTTGATGTCCCCGGCACAAGGAGTGCGCCCCGTATCGCTATGCTCAGAAACTGCACCCACTGCTCCGGAGCCTGCTGCTTTTGTCCCTGATTATCGCAACCAACGCCCAGGCGGCACCAAAGATCGACTTGATCATCGACACCGATCCGGGGGCTGACGACGTCGTTGCCCTGTTGTTCGCCCTGGCATCGCCGGACGAGCTGAATGTCCGCGCATTGACCACCGTTGCGGGCAACGTTCGCCTGGACAAGACCTCGCGCAATGCGCGACTGGCCCGGGAGTGGGCGGGGCGCGAAGAGGTTCCGGTCTATGCGGGGGCGCCCAAGCCCCTGATGCGCACACCCATCTACGCCGAGGACATTCATGGCAAGGAAGGGTTGTCGGGCATTGCCGTGCATGAGCCCAGGCAAGGCCTGGCCAAGGGCAGCGCCATCACCTACCTGATTGATACCCTGAAATCGGCCAGGCCTCACAGCATTACCATCGCCATGCTAGGCCCACAGACCAACCTGGCCATGGCGCTGATCCAGGAGCCGGGTATCGTTCAGGGCATCAAGGAAGTGGTGGTCATGGGCGGCGCGCACTTCAACGGCGGCAACATCACACCGGTGGCCGAGTTCAACCTGTTCGCCGACCCGCAAGCGGCCGAAGTGGTGCTCAACAGTGGCGTGAAGCTGACCTACCTGCCGCTGGATGTGACCCACAAGATCCTTACCAGCGAAGCGCGCCTGAACCAGATTGCCGCGTTGAACAACAACGCCAGCCGTCTGGTGGGCGACATTCTCAATGAATACATCAAAGGCGACATGGAACACTACGGCATTGCGGGCGGCCCGGTGCATGACGCCACGGTTGTCGCTTACCTGCTCAAGCCGCAGTTGTTCAGCGGTCGCTCGGTCAACGTGGTGGTCGACAGCCGCGAAGGACCGACCTTTGGACAAACCATCGTCGACTGGTATGACGGCTTGAAAGCGCCAAAGAACGCCTTTTGGGTTGAAAGCGGTGATGCCCAGGGCTTCTTCGATCTGCTGACCGAGCGCCTGGCCCGCCTGAAATAAGCATCATCTCCCGCAGGTGGTTTCACTCCTTCGCGCTAACCGCTTAGGTCTTTTGGTCCGAAAGATGTTTCTCGAAGATCTGCTCGATGAACGATTGGGCGGCTTCGGTTCCAAGGTCCCTGACCAGCAGGTCGATACCGATAATGGCGAGCTCTTCCGTGCTGCTTGGGCTGTAGGAGCTGTGGCCGTCTTGCCACTTGGCCTTGATGTCAGCGTCGATGCTTACGGTGGTCATGATGGCGCTCGTGAGGTCGGGGAAGTCTGAGTGCCGAGTTAACCATTTTGCGGGGCTTTTGACACGTCGACTTAGGCATGAAAGGAGGGCTGTGCGACACTTGGCCTCTGACGAATATTCAAGGAGCGCGCTGTGCAGATCGATTTGAACTCCCCGGATGGCCTGACCCTTGAGGCGGTGCGTCAGTTGCTGGCCGGCGCCAGCGACGATGAGCACACCCAGTTGCGGGTCACCAAAGGAGGCATTGCCTACATCTCCTCGGGTGTCGTGGGCGGCACCGATATCGACGGGTTGTTGTTTCGTCTTGAAACCTGGGCCAAGGGCTCAGGCTACGTCGGGCGGGTCGCGGCCAGCGATGAAGTCTGGGTCATGCAAATCTTCAATGCCTTGAAAGAGAACTGGCCCAATCCGCCTTTCGACTATATCGACATCTATTGAACGTTTTTCATATTCAGTCACGATTCAATGATTAAGGGGAGGGCGGCGCTCAGGCAGAATCGCGGCTCGTCCGGATCATGGGCAGGGTGCTAGGGGGCGTTCTCAATTAGTTTCCCCACCGCGTTGTCGCCTTAAAGCTGGCCAGGCAAGGCGTAGGCCGCTGGGAATGGTTGTTCCCTTTCCAAGGCCTGCAACGCAGCATGGCCAGCTTTAAGGCACAACCCGAAGGGCCGGGCCTGCTGTTGTGCAGGGCTGTGTTGCTCGAAGCTGATTTGGAATGACCAAACTGCGCTTCTCACGCCTTGCCCTGCACAACAGCAGACCCGGCGCGGTAGGGAAACTAATTGAGAACGCCCCCTAGTGCTCCCTGTGAAACCAAACGCCAGTCTGGTTGTCGCACGATCTCAGCTTAATCATTGAATAAGGAGGCTTCATGCCTTGGAAGCTCGCGTCATTGGGTACTTTGTTGGCCGTTGCCATGCTGGCCGGTTGCAGCACTACCTCTACGGAGCCGGCAACAACGGATGTTGCGACGACTGACACGGGTCACAGTCGCTGTGAGGCAAAGGCTGCCGAGTTCACCATCGGTAAACAGGCATCGCCGCAGCTGCTTGAGCAGGCGCGTACCCGCGCAGGGGCGCAAAGTGCACGGTTCCTGCTGCCAACCGATATGGTGACGCTGGAGTACCGTTCCGATCGCCTGAACCTGAACACCGATGCCAGCCGGGTAGTGACCCGCGTCAACTGCGGCTGATCGCCCGGCTTTTGTTTCAGCCATAAAAAACCCCGTCACATGGACGGGGTTTTTTTAGTGCGCCTGGAAATTACTCTGGGCGAACTTGAGCAGCTTGCATACCCTTTTGGCCTTTCTCAGCCACGAAGGAAACAGTCTGGCCTTCTTTCAGGCTTTTGAAACCGTCGCTTTCGATAGCTTTGAAGTGTACGAACAGGTCGTCACCGCCACCTTGAGGAGTGATGAAGCCGAAGCCTTTTTCATCGTTGAACCATTTAACGGTGCCGGTTTGGCGATTAGACATGGTGTATCTCCAAGAAACATATATTTTCAGTAGTACTGTGCTGCTCAGGCCAACTGGGCACACCCGAGTATCATAGTCGAAATGTTCGCTTTGGGAGCCCCCCGGGCGAGCTGTTTGCTCTTCTATCGCACACTTTTCGTTGCGCCAAATGGCTGAAGGCCCCGGTTTAAGCGGCTTTTCGCCTAAAAAAGAGCGATTAAAAAAAGCCATAAAAGCTGCATAAATTATGTGAATCAGCAGTTTTTCGGCTGATTTTGGCCTTCGAACCTTCAAAATCTCTACTTGAATGCGTTATTTCTTGGCTTTGCACACCGAGATTTCGGTTAGTGCGCGCTGCGCCAATTCGTTTGATGGCGGTGTTTTCGGGTCCATCAGTTGCGCGATCTCTTGCGTGGTGAATTTCTTCTCCAGGACGTCGGCGCCGCACGCGCAGTGCTTCTGTGCTTCGGACGGGTTGATGCTTTTGCTGGCAGCCGCTGAGCAATCTGTCATGTATTTGGCTTTCAAACCTGCTGGCCAGGCAGCATGGGCGCTCAGTGGCAGCAGCAGGGCAAGCGGGGCGGCAAGGGCAAAAAGACGGATAAGGCGCATGACAGGAACTCCTTGGGGTCGATATCTGTGGCGATTCTCAGTCAATTTGAGGCAGCTCGTATATCTCAAGTTCACTCTGCGCCTGAAAAGTGAGGAAATCTTCACGGCCTGAATGCGTGCAAGTCGACAACCGTTCATCTGTGCTAGCATGCCCCGCTCGGGCGTTTGCAGGCTCCGACGGACCTTCAGTCCCGGTAGCGGCAGATGCGCGATTAACCCTGATTTGAATCCCAGTCACTCTGGTTCGGTTTTCCGGTTGGCCGCAAGGCTCCTGCCGCTGTAAGGCAGGCGTTCGTCATTGAATGGCCTGGACCGGATCTTGTACTGGCTCATCCCAACCCACGTGACCTTTGGTAGGGGTCACCACTAGGAGAGGAGGCGCCATGCCAACTATTACTCTTCCCGACGGTAGTCAACGTTCATTCGATCACCCGGTTTCCGTAGCCGAGGTCGCCGCATCCATCGGTGCTGGCCTGGCCAAGGCCACCGTCGCCGGCAAGGTCGATGGCAGGCTGGTCGACGCCAGCGACATCATCGACAGCGACGCGTCGCTGCAAATCATCACGCCAAAGGATGAAGAGGGGCTGGAGATCATTCGCCACTCTTGCGCCCACCTGGTTGGCCATGCGGTCAAGCAGTTGTACCCGACCGCCAAGATGGTCATCGGTCCGGTCATCGACGAAGGTTTTTATTACGACATCGCCTTCGAGCGTCCTTTCACCCCGGACGACCTGGCCGCCATCGAACAGCGCATGCAGCAGCTGATCGAGAAAGATTACGACGTGATCAAGAAAGTCACTCCGCGCGCCGAAGTGATCGAAGTGTTCAAGGCCCGTGGCGAAGACTACAAGTTGCGCCTGGTCGAAGACATGCCGAACGAGCAGGCCATGGGCCTGTATTATCACGAAGAATACGTCGACATGTGCCGCGGTCCGCACGTGCCGAACACCCGCTTCCTGAAATCCTTCAAGCTGACCAAGCTGTCCGGCGCCTACTGGCGTGGCGATGCCAAGAACGAGCAATTGCAGCGCGTCTACGGCACCGCATGGGCGGACAAGAAGCAACTGGCGGCTTACATCCAGCGCATTGAAGAAGCCGAAAAGCGCGACCACCGCAAGATCGGCAAGCGCCTGGGCCTGTTCCACACCCAGGAAGAGTCGCCGGGCATGGTGTTCTGGCACCCGAACGGCTGGACTTTGTACCAGGTGCTCGAGCAGTACATGCGCAAGGTTCAGCGCGACAACGGCTACCTGGAAATCAAGACGCCGCAAGTCGTTGACCGCAGCCTGTGGGAGAAATCCGGGCACTGGGCCAACTACGCCGACAACATGTTCACCACCCAGTCGGAAAACCGCGACTACGCGATCAAGCCAATGAACTGCCCTTGCCACGTGCAGGTGTTCAACCAGGGCCTGAAAAGCTACCGCGAGTTGCCGATGCGCCTGGCTGAGTTTGGTGCATGCCACCGTAACGAGCCATCGGGTGCCTTGCACGGCATCATGCGTGTGCGCGCATTCACCCAGGACGACGCCCACATCTTCTGCACCGAAGAGCAGATGCAGGCCGAGTCCGCCGCGTTTATCAAGCTGACCATGGACGTCTACGCCGATTTCGGCTTTAAAGATGTCGAGATGAAGCTGTCCACTCGTCCGGAAAAACGCGTAGGTTCCGACGAACTTTGGGATCGCGCCGAAGCTGCACTGGCCGCAGCCCTTGATAGCGCGGGCCTGCCGTACGATCTGCAGCCGGGCGAGGGTGCGTTCTACGGTCCGAAGATCGAGTTCTCGCTGAAAGATTGCCTTGGTCGCGTCTGGCAGTGTGGTACCCTGCAGCTCGATTTTAACCTGCCTGTCCGTCTGGGAGCCGAATACGTCTCCGAAGACAACAGCCGCAAGCACCCGGTCATGTTGCACCGGGCGATCCTGGGGTCCTTCGAACGTTTCGTCGGAATTCTGATCGAGCACTACGAGGGTGCATTCCCTGCGTGGCTGGCGCCGACCCAGGCAGTGGTGATGAATATCACTGATAAACAGGCCGATTTTGCCGCTGAAGTTGAAAAAACCCTCAGCGAAAGCGGATTTCGTGCCAAGTCTGACTTGAGAAATGAAAAGATCGGCTTTAAAATCCGCGAGCATACTTTGCTCAAGGTTCCTTATCTCTTGGTTATCGGAGATCGGGAAGTCGAGATGCAGACTGTCGCTGTGCGTACTCGTGAAGGTGCTGACCTGGGCTCGATGCCCGTCGCCCAGTTCGCTGAGTTTCTCGCGCAAGCGGTTTCCCGGCGTGGTCGCCCAGATTCGGAGTAATTATTATTAAGCGTGAAATGAGACAAGATAAACGAGCTGCACCGAAAGCCCCGATCAACGAGAATATCTCGGCACGCGAGGTTCGGTTAATTGGGGCTGAAGGTGAACAGCTTGGGATTGTGTCAATTGAAGACGCGCTTCTTAAGGCTGAAGAGGCCAAGCTGGATCTGGTGGAGATTTCCGCCGATGCAGTACCCCCTGTTTGCAAACTGATGGACTACGGCAAGTCGATCTTCGAAAAGAAGAAGCAGGTTGCTGCGGCCAAGAAAAACCAGAAGCAGATTCAGGTTAAAGAAATCAAGTTTCGTCCAGGGACGGAGGAAGGGGATTACCAGGTAAAACTGCGCAACCTGGTACGTTTCCTGAGTGATGGGGACAGGGCCAAGGTATCCTTGCGATTCCGCGGCCGTGAGATGGCCCACCAGGAGCTGGGGATGGAACTCCTCAAGCGAGTTGAAGGTGACTTGCTCGAGTACGGTTCGGTCGAACAGCATCCTAAGATGGAAGGACGCCAGCTGATCATGGTCATCGCCCCGAAAAAGAAGAAGTAATCAACAGGGCACGGCAGGCCTTCTGATTATGTTTATCAACTGAATGCGGAGTATCCGAACATGCCAAAAATGAAGACCAAAAGTGGTGCTGCTAAGCGGTTTCTGAAAACTGCTAACGGTATCAAGCACAAGCACGCTTTCAAGAGCCACATCCTGACCAAAATGTCGACCAAGCGTAAGCGTCAACTGCGCGGTAGCAGCTTGCTGCATCCGTCTGACGTGGCAAAAGTCGAGCGCATGCTGCGCCTTCGTTAATTTTAGTCAAGAATAGAGGAAGTAACTCATGGCTCGTGTAAAGCGTGGCGTCATTGCCCGTAAGCGTCACAAAAAAATTCTGAAACTTGCTAAAGGCTACTACGGCGCACGCTCCCGCGTATTCCGTGTTGCCAAGCAAGCGGTAATCAAGGCAGGCCAATACGCCTACCGTGACCGTCGTCAGAAAAAACGTCAGTTCCGCGCTCTGTGGATCGCTCGTATCAACGCTGGTGCTCGTATCAACGGTCTGTCCTACAGCCGTTTCATCGCCGGCCTGAAAAAAGCGTCCATCGAGATCGACCGTAAGGTTCTGGCTGATCTGGCAGTGAACGAAAAAGCGGCGTTTGCTGCGATTGTCGAGAAAGCTAAAGCCACCTTGGCTTAAGTACCCCCGACAGTCACCCGGCCTCGCATCTGTGGGGCCAGGTGTTAAACGTCATAAATAGGGGAAGAGCCTTCAAGCTCTTCCCCTATTTTGTATCTGGAGTCTGTACATGGAAAACCTGGATGCGCTCGTCTCTCAAGCACTAGAGGCTGTGCAAAGCGCTGAAGATATCAATGCCCTGGAGCAAATCCGGGTTCACTACCTTGGCAAGAAGGGTGAATTGACTCAGGTGATGAAGACCCTGGGGAATTTGCCGGCAGAAGAGCGTCCGCAGGTCGGTGCGCTGATCAACGTTGCCAAGGAGCGTGTCACAGAGGTCCTTAATGCGCGCAAGGCATTGTTTGAAGAAGCCGATCTGGCTGCCAAACTCTCTGCCGAGTCCATTGACGTGACCCTGCCTGGCCGTGGTCAGACCTCCGGTGGTCTACATCCGGTCACCCGTACTCTGGAACGCGTCGAACAGTTCTTCACCCGTATTGGCTACGGCATCGCCGAAGGCCCTGAGGTCGAAGACGATTATCACAACTTCGAAGCGCTCAACATCCCAGGCCACCACCCGGCCCGGTCGATGCATGACACCTTCTATTTCAATGCGAACATGCTGTTGCGCACCCATACCTCGCCGGTACAGGTCCGCACCATGGAGTCGAAACAGCCGCCGATCCGCATCGTCTGCCCAGGCCGTGTATACCGCAGCGACTCCGATATCACCCACTCGCCGATGTTCCACCAGGTCGAAGGCCTGCTGATCGATCGCGACATCAATTTCGCCGACCTCAAAGGCACCATCGAAGAGTTCCTGCGGGTGTTCTTCGAAAAGGAACTGGCGGTGCGTTTCCGTCCTTCGTACTTCCCGTTCACCGAGCCATCCGCTGAAGTCGACATGGAATGCGTGATGTGCAGCGGTAAAGGCTGCCGCGTCTGCAAGCAGACCGGCTGGCTGGAAGTGATGGGCTGCGGCATGGTTCACCCGAACGTGCTGCGCATGTCCGGGATCGACCCGGAAGAGTTCTCGGGCTTTGCCTTCGGTATGGGCGTTGAGCGTCTGGCCATGCTGCGTTACGGCGTGAACGACTTGCGTCTGTTCTTCGACAACGACTTGCGGTTCCTCGCGCAATTTCGCTAGTCGTAACGAATTCTTAGGAGAGCAGGATGAAATTCAGTGAACAATGGCTGCGTGGCTGGGTTAGCCCGCAGGTAAGTCGCGACGAGCTGGTTGCTCGTCTGTCGATGGCCGGTCTTGAGGTCGATAGCGTTACGCCGGCCGCCGGTGTTTTCAGTGGCGTGGTGGTTGGCGAGGTGCTGAGCACCGAGCCGCACCCGGATGCCGACAAACTGCGCGTGTGCCAGGTCAGCAACGGTTCGGAAACCTTCCAGGTTGTTTGCGGTGCGCCCAACGTGCGCCCGGGCCTGAAGATTCCTTTCGCCATGATCGGCGCCGAGCTGCCAGGCGACTTCAAGATCAAGAAGGCCAAGCTGCGGGGCGTTGAGTCCAACGGCATGCTGTGCTCGCAATCCGAGCTGCAGGTCGGTGAAGGTCATGACGGTCTGATGGAGCTGCCGGTCGATGCGCCGGTAGGTAAGGATTTCCGCGTTTATCTGGACCTGGAAGACGCCAGCATCGAGGTCGATCTGACCCCGAACCGTGGTGACTGCCTGTCCCTGGCCGGTCTGGCCCGTGAAGTTGGTGCACTGTACGCCGCTGCGGTGGTCCGTCCGGTGGTGGCTTCGGTTCCTGCCGCGCACGATGAAGTGCGTTCGGTAGAAGTGCTGGCGCCTGCCGCATGCCCGCGCTACCTCGGTCGTGTGATTCGTAACGTCGACCTGTCCAGGCCTACGCCGCTGTGGATGGTTGAGCGCCTGCGTCGTGCAGATGTGCGCAGCATCGATGCTGCCGTCGACATCACCAACTACGTGATGCTGGAGCTGGGTCAGCCGCTGCACGCCTTCGATCTCGCCGAAATCAACGGTGGCATCCGTGTGCGCATGGCCGAAGAGGGTGAGAAGCTGGTGCTGCTCGACGGTCAGGAAGTCAGCCTGCGTAGCGATACGCTGGTGATTGCCGACCACTCCCGCGCACTGGCAATCGCCGGCGTCATGGGTGGCGAGCACAGCGGTGTTTCCGCGACCACCCGTGATGTGTTCCTGGAAAGCGCCTTCTTCGACCAGATCGCCGTAGCAGGCAAGGCCCGTTCCTATGGCCTGCACACCGATGCATCCCATCGCTATGAGCGCGGTGTGGACTGGCAACTGGCCCGCGAAGCCATGGAGCGCGCGACTGGCTTGCTGCTGGAAATCACCGGCGGTGAAGCGGGTCCGATCATCGAGACCGTCAGCGAACAACACCTGCCGAAAATTGCTCCGATCACCCTGCGTGCCCAGCGCATTACCCAGATGCTGGGTATGGAAATGGATTCGGCCGAAGTGGAGTGTCTGCTCAATGCCTTGGGCCTGACCATTACTGCCGACGGGGCAGGGCAGTGGCGTGTGGATGTACCGAGCCATCGCTTCGATATCAGCCTGGAAGTCGACCTGATCGAAGAGCTGGCACGCCTGTACGGCTACAACCGTTTGCCTGTTCGTTATCCGCAAGCGCGTCTCGCGCCGCAAGCCAAGGCAGAAGCCCGTAGCGATTTGCCTGAACTGCGCCGCCTGCTTGTTGCTCGTGGTTATCAGGAAGCAATTACCTACAGCTTCATCGATCCGAAACAGTTCGAACTGTTTAATCCGGGTGTTGAGCCGTTGCTGCTGGCCAATCCGATCTCCAATGACATGGCCGCCATGCGTTCGTCGCTGTGGCCAGGTCTGGTCAAGGCGCTTCAGCACAACCTGAACCGTCAGCAGGATCGCGTGCGTCTGTTCGAAAGCGGCCTGCGTTTCGTTGGCCAGCTTGAAGGTCTGAAGCAAGAGCCGATGTTGGCGGGTGTTGTTTGCGGTAGTCGCCTGCCGGAAGGCTGGGCGCAGGGTCGCGATACCGTCGACTTCTTCGACGTCAAGGCCGACGTTGAAGCGGTTCTTGGTTTTGCCGGTGCCCTGGATGCGTTCACTTTCGTGCCGGGCAAGCACCCAGCGTTGCACCCGGGTCAAACCGCGCGCATCGAGCGTGACGGTCGCCTGGTCGGCTTCATTGGCGCGATCCATCCTGAGTTGTCGAAAACCCTCGGTCTCGACCGTCCGGTCTTCGTCTTCGAGTTGGTTCTGGCGGAAGTCGCGTCGGGCAAAATGCCAAAATTCCACGAGTTATCGCGCTTTCCTGAAGTGCGTCGTGACCTTGCACTGATTGCGCACAAAGACGTTGCAGCCACGGCTGTACTGGATGTAATCCGTGAAAATGCAGGCGAATGGCTGACAGACCTCAGGCTATTTGACGTGTATCAGGGTAAAGGCATTGATCCTGATAGAAAAAGCCTTGCAGTCGGCTTGACCTGGCAGCATCCATCGCGCACTCTTAATGACGATGAGGTGAATACCGCAACGCAAAACATCCTCACCTCGCTCGAACAAAGGTTGAACGCCACGTTAAGGAAGTGACGTATGGGGGCTCTGACGAAAGCTGAGATGGCGGAACGTCTGTATGAAGAGCTGGGCCTGAACAAACGGGAGGCCAAGGAATTGGTCGAACTGTTTTTTGAAGAAATCAGGCACGCTCTCGAAGACAACGAACAAGTCAAATTGTCCGGTTTCGGCAATTTCGACCTTCGGGACAAACGCCAGCGGCCTGGCCGCAATCCGAAAACGGGGGAAGAAATCCCGATCACGGCTCGCCGTGTGGTCACCTTTCGTCCAGGGCAGAAGTTGAAGGCCCGAGTTGAGGCTTATGCTGGAACCAAGTCATAACGACGAGCTCCCCGTCATCCCGGGCAAACGCTACTTCACCATTGGTGAAGTCAGCGAGCTGTGTGCGGTAAAACCACACGTGCTGCGCTACTGGGAGCAGGAGTTTCCTCAACTCAACCCTGTCAAACGCCGCGGAAACCGCCGGTATTATCAGCGCCAGGACGTGCTGATGATCCGGCAGATCCGCGCGCTTCTTTACGATCAGGGGTTCACCATCGGCGGAGCGCGCCTGCGCTTGTCCGGCGATGAAGCCAAAGACGACACCACCCAATACAAGCAAATGATCCGCCAGATGATCGCCGAGCTCGAAGATGTTCTGGTGGTACTCAAGAAATAAATTCCTGCTTTTAAATACTTCCAGTTTTCAAAAGCTTGCGATATATTCTTGAGCGTTCCTCGAGATGAGGAACAGGTTTCACGCCTAGTCGGGGCGTAGCGCAGTCCGGTAGCGCACTAGCATGGGGTGCTAGGGGTCGAGTGTTCGAATCACTCCGTCCCGACCATATAATTCAAAGGGTTGCGAGATTTTATCTCGCGACTCTTTTTTATTTTTGGTCGTTTTTCCCCCTACAAAACGACTGGCTCTGGGTGGAATCTTCAGTTGATACCAAGGCCAGAGTTCGGGCACAAGCAGTACGTCGATGCGTCCAGCCAGAGCTTCGGGCTGTGGGGCAACGACGGATCGCTCCAATTGACCTGTTCATCGCTCGGTATGCCGCGCTGCCGATCGCATCTGTTTCGATGATGCTCTGGCGTCCACAGCAATTCCTTCGCCCTTGACCAGGCGAGTGTCATTGAACAACCATCGAAACAGATCACTGTCCCGAAAACAGCCGTGTCGATTTTTGGAAAACGTCGAGTGGTGGAGACTTCATCTTGAAGGCTCAACCGGCAGAACCAGCGATACGCCAGGTTCAAATGGGCCTCTTCGCACAACCGACGCTCTGAGCGAATGCCGTAGCAATAATCCACGATCAGCATGCGGATCATCAGTTCAGGATCAATCGACGGACGCCCAATCGAGCTATAGAAATCGACGAGGTAATGGCCCAGGTCGCTCAGATCGAGTCATTGATCAATGCTGCGCAGAAGGTGATTGGCGGGGATGTGATCTTCAAGGTTGAACGAGCAAAACAGTCGCTCCTGCCCATTCGATAACTGTCCCATCATGCAGTGTGATCCCCCTCCGGCCAATGCAGAGATTTTGCCGTAGGCCAGACAGGGGGGCTACTTATTCAACAGAATCGGCTGATTGCTGCCTGCCGCGAAGGGTCATAACCGACCCATACTGTGTGAAAACGTTTTAGAGCAAGTTTGACAGTCAGGACTAGAGAGAAAATCGCGTTCCTACGCAAGCTTCCGGCCTGCTGATAACCAACCGCTGGCAGATTTTACGTAGTAACGCGGACTTCAAAACGGCGCATGCGTTTTCACACAGCCTGGACCCAAATCTGACGATCAAAGTATCAAGCGCCAACTGTGATTTACCTTGTCGACCTCACGCGCAATGGCTTTGCCACCTCCGAAGGATCGCTACTTCCCAGGGTGGCCAACACTCAGTCAGTCACACAGCCCTGCGGTATTCTCCCGGCGAAACTGTCCACCAGGCTCGCCACCACCATCTCGCCCATCCGCGTGCGGGTCTGTAGCGTCGCACTCGCGCGATGGGGCTGCAGCACCACGCTCTCGTTACCAAACAGTGCCTCGGGAATGTTCGGTTCATCGACAAACACATCCAGCGCCGCACCCGCGATCTCACCAGCGGCAAGGGCCGCCACCAGATCGACCTCGTTGACCAGCTTGCCCCGCGCCACGTTGATCAGATATCCGTCCTTGCCCAGCGATTGCAGCACATCGGCATTGATGATGGCTTCAGCCTTGTCGGCAGCGGCGGCGAGAATCAATGCGTCACTGTTAGCCGCGAGTTGCTTCAGATCGGCGATGAAGGTGTGGTTCACATCGCTCATTGGTTGCAGATCGGTGTAGCTGATCGGGCAACCGAACGCCGCGGCCCGGGTCGCCACTGCACGGCCGACCCGGCCCATGCCGACGATTCCGATGCGCATGCCCGACACCTGACGCGCCAACGGCAACGGGGCCAACGGTGTCGGGCTATGGGGCCATTGCCCCGAACGCACATAACGATCACTGGTGCACAGACCCCGGCACACGGCAATCAACAATCCGATGGCCAGGTCGGCGACGTCTTCGGTCAGCGCTCCGATGGTTGCGGTCACGCGGATCCCGCGATCTCTGGCGTAAGCCAGATCCACCGCATCGGTACCCACGCCGTTGACCGCCACCACTTCCAGTTTCGGTAGCTGCGCCATCAGCGCCTGGCTGATCCCGGTATGCCCGCCGGTGATCACCCCGCGAACGTTCGCGCCGTGTTCCTGCAAATAAGCCTGTTTGTCGGCCTGCTGGAAGTAACGTCTGACGGTAAACAGCTCATCGAGCCGCGCGTTGATTTCAGGGATCAGGATCGGGCTGAGCTGCAAGACTTCTGGCTTCATGTAAACCTCGCGTAACGGAATAAAAAGGCCGGTTTAACCGCGACCGGCAAACGGCATGGCACTGGCCATGACGGTCATGTTCAGGACGTTAGCCTCCAGCGGCAGGCCGGCGATGTAGCGCACAGCATCGGCCACATGCTTGACGTCCACCATCGGCTCCACCGCGATGGTGCCGTTGGCCTGGCGCACGCCTTTGGTCATGCGCACCGACATTTCGGTCAGGGCGTTGCCAATGTCAATCTGGCTGCAGGCGATGTTGAATTCGCGCCCGTCCAGGGCCAGGGATTTGGTCAGTCCCAGCACCGCATGTTTACTGGCGGTGTAGGCGCTGCTGAAGGGGCGTGGGGTATGCGCCGAGATCGAGCCGTTATTGATGATGCGTCCGCCCTGTGGCTGTTGCCGGCGCATCAGTGCGAAGGCACCACGGGCGCAGAGGAAAACGCCGTTGAGGTTGGTGTCGATGACGTTTCGCCACTGCTCGAACGTCAGCTCATCGAGCGGCACTGCAGGGGCGTTGACCCCGGCGTTGTTGAACACCACGTCGAGGCGTCCGTATACCTCGGTGATGGTGGCAAACAGCGCGTCGACGCTGGCCGGGTCGCGCACATCAGTGGGCACCGCCAGCGCTTCGTGTCCTTCGTTGAGCGCCAATTCGACCAAGGCCTGCAACGGCTCCGGCCGACGTCCGGCCAATACCAGGGTGAATCCGTCGGCCATCAGAGCCAGCGCCACGGCGCGGCCGATTCCGCTACCGGCGCCGGTGACCAGGGCCACTTTCAAAGGACTGGACATGTTGTTATCTCCTTTTTTCAATTCACGAGAGCGTATGCCGGGTTCAAGGTCGCTGACCGACGCGCATTTCCAGTTGGCCGACGCCGTCGATCCCAGCGTTAATGATGTCGCCCGGTTGCAGCACATCGACACCTGCCGGGCTGCCGGTCATGATCAAGTCACCGGCCCGGAGCGCTACCGATTGCGAGATGCGGCTGATGATTTCACTGACTGACCAGATCTGACTGTCCAGGCTGTCGCGTTGGCGCTCTTCGCCGTTGACGCTCAGCCACAACTCGCCGTCCGGGTGTCCCGCGCGAGTCACCGGCACGATGGCGGTCATCGGCGCGGCGCCGTCGAACACCTTGGCACCTTCCCACGGCAAACCATTGCTTTTGGCCGCACGCTGGACATCACGACGGGTCAGATCAAGACCGACGGCATAGCCCCAGACATAGGCCTGCGCCTGACTCTCCGGAATATTGGCGCCGCCTTCACCGATGGCCACGACCAATTCGATTTCGTGGACAAACTCTTCGGTCAACGGCGGGAAAGTCACTTCACCCGCCGCATCCACCACGTTGCTCGCCGGTTTCATGAAGAACACTGGCGGCTGGCGGGACTGGCCTTGGGTGTCTGGCCAAGGGTAGTTGCGGCCGACGCAAAATACCCGGCCAACGGGAAAGCGCTGCTGGCTGCCGGCAACCGGTAAGGTCACGGGCAGATCCGGGGTAAATACATACTCGGTCATCGTCATTTTTGTAGTCGTCCTGTTAGAAGCGTCAGCGTAAGGCGGCAATCTTTTGCGAAGTTGGACGAATGCCGCTTCGTGTTGGAGAAAAACGGTGTCTTGGCTCAGCGCGCCTTGAGTTCGATGCGATACAAGCGACCGAGCAGCAACGAATAGGACAAGGTCCCGATCAGCGCCACGCCACCAATGAACCAGAAGGCGTAGGCAAACGAGCCTGTCGCGTGGACGATGCCGCCAATCACGATCGGGGTGACGATCCCGCCAATGTTGGCGGCCAGGCTGGTGACCCCGCCGGTCAGGCCGATCAGTTCCTTGGGCGCGACTTCCGATACGGCCGCCCACGACGACGAAGCGATTCCCTGGGCGAAGAAGGCAATGGTGAGCACGGCAATGCAGATCACGTTCGAGTCGGTGAAATTCACCAGCACAATCGACATACCCAGCATCGATCCGACTACCAATGGCAACTTGCGAGCGAAGGACATTGAGTAACCACGGCGTATCAGCAAGTCGGAGACGATGCCGGCCAGCAGAATGCCGACGGTAGCGCCCACGAACGGCAGCACCGCAAAGATCCCGGCCTTGATCATGGTCAGCTTGCGCTCTTCGATCAGGTACGTCGGGAACCAGGTCAGGAAGAAGTACAGCGCCGAGGTGCTGGCGAACTTGCCGATGCAAATCGCCCAGATCTGCCGATAGCTGAACAACTCGGCGATCTGCCGCCAGTTGAATTTGGTGCGCTCCTGACTGCTCTTGACCAGGCCACCCCCGGCTTCGATGTACTTCAGTTCTTCCGGGCTGACGTTCTTGCAGCTCAGCGGATCGCGGTACAAGTAGAGCCAGATCACACCGAACACAATGCCGAGTATCCCGGTGCTGTAGAAAACATGGCGCCAGTCGTAGGTAGTGGCCAGCCATAACAGCGCGCCGGTAAACAGCGCGGTGCCCAAATACTGGCCGCACACGTAAATGCTGCTGGCCAGCCCCCGTTCGCGGGCCGGGAACCACACCGTGACCGCTCGGCTGTTGGCCGGAAACGCTGGAGCTTCCATGGCACCGACGGCCAGGCGCAGCCCGAACAGCGAAGCGAACCCGGTGGCAAAGCCTTGGCACACGGTGACCGTCGACCAACTGATCAGCGACACCCCGTAAGTGAACCGGGAACCGAAGCGATCGGCAATGAACCCGGCGGGGACCAAGGCGAGTGCGTAGGTCCAGGCAAACGCGGAAAAAATCAGGCCCATTTCGATCTTGTCCAGGCCCAGATCCTTGGCCATGAACGGTGCGGCAATCGAGATGTTTACGCGGTCGATGTAGT
This sequence comes from Pseudomonas sp. GL-B-12, assembly GCF_019955895.1. Classification (NCBI taxonomy): domain Bacteria; kingdom Pseudomonadati; phylum Pseudomonadota; class Gammaproteobacteria; order Pseudomonadales; family Pseudomonadaceae; genus Pseudomonas; species Pseudomonas sp. GL-B-12. The sequence continues at coordinate 26,424 of NZ_JAHBCX010000007.1, read as the reverse complement.
TGATGATGGTCGCAATCAGCAGCAATGACAGCATGAACCAGCGCCGACGCGTCGGCAGTCGCTGAGGCAACAGGGCGTCCCGGGCGCCGGCGCTCACCGGCGGTGCGGTGGACGGGGAGGTTTGCGAGTTCGACATGAGTAGACCTTTTTATTGTTAGAAGAATCGAGATGTTCGCGCGCAGCCGAAGCCGATGCCCCCAGTGTCGGGGCAGAGCAATCGCTACTTGAATGAGAGGCGCGGACAGCTACTGTCAGGCGCTCAGATACGCCTTCGGACTGGCTCGATCGGGGGAGGGTTAGCGAGGGGGAAAAACAGGTTCATCACGTGCGCACCTTTTGATTGTTTTTGGAAGGGTCGGGCTGCATTGGTTGTCACAGTGGTCGTACAACCTCTCAAAATCAACGGAGGCGTTAGATCGTTTTTTCTTCTGGAAAAGGCGATCAATGCAGGTGTCCAAGAAAAATCAAATCAGTTCATTTCCTTGGTTATGCTTTATTTGTTTAATAAGTAATTGTTTTTGAATGATTAAATATTTATGTGTGCTCGTAGTTTTTTGGACAGACGACACATCACACACGGATACAATTAATTCTCTGTATTTCGTTGTCATCCTATGACGTGTTGAAGCCAGCGGTGTCTGCCTTCACAATCACCGCAGTCGCCGCTTGCATCTCGGCGCGACGACAACCTGTCCATGTACCTGTCGAGGAATCCCAGGCGATGTCGTCACCCGATCGAGTGCCCACCTACGTCATGCAGCAACGCAGCGAATTGACGGACTTTTACATCCGCGACAAAAAGGGACGGCGCGCCGAAACCAGCCCGCATCGCCATGAGTATTTCCAGATCCAAGTCAACCTCGGTGGCGATACCGTGCAGCACATCGGCAACGTCGAACGTCCGTTTCCGCGCAATACGCTGGCCTTCATCCTGCCGCATCGCGTGCACGTGATTCCGCATCCGGCCGACAGCAATTTCATGGTGATCAATTTTTCCCAGACCTTTCTGCTGCCGCACTTGCAGTGCGACCCGATGGACCTGGAGGAGGTCTCGATTCTGTTGGCGCCCGAGTTGTCGCCATTCCGCTTCCAGGAACATCTGGATTTCATTCTGGGTGATGAGGACTTTCGCAAAGTCTGTGCCTTGATCGAACAGATGCGAGTCCTGGATGAGAACCGTCAGTTCGGCACCCGCGAGATGCTCAAGGGCTTGCTGCTGCAATTGGTGGGGAGCGTCTGTGCCCTCTATGCCGAGCCGCTGAAACGGTTGGCCGAAGAGAATGCCGCCGAAGTCAGCCGACGCGATGCGCTGAGCAGGATGTCCGAATACTTGCGCAAGAATATTGCCGACCCCGATCTCAACCTGATCAAGGTGGCTGCTGCGACTTACCTGTCACCGACGTATCTGACGCACTGGTTGCGCAAGGAAATCGGCAAGACCTTCACTGAGCTGGTGCTCGAGCGCAGGATGCACGCGGCACGCAATTATCTGCTCAATGGCACACGACCGGTGGGGGAGGTGGCGAGGTTGTGCGGTTTCGCTGACGAGGCTTATTTCTCCCGACGCTTTCGCCAGATACATGGCCAGCCTCCAGGGCAATTCAGACGTCAGCAACTCAATCCCGATACGCCGCAATCACCGTCCAACACGTGATCGACAGCTATGGGTGATGTGGCGGTAGGTATCGAGGTCGATCCGGGCGCACCGAATTGTCGAGGTTGATTCGCCTCGGAAAACACCGACCAGATTTTCGCTTCTTTCTACACGACCAAGCCCACCGGATTGGGGGTGGGGTGATCGGCAGTGGGACGCAACGCAGCGCCCCACAAACGCCACGTTGCTCAAGCACGTTTCACTGCATCGGCACCAAGAGGCGGCAGGTGAACATCAGCTGTATTGATTTGCCGATCCAGCAGCGGATTTTAGCTTTCTGGAATGGGTCAGCTGATAAGCAATTGCCAACCAAATGAACCACCCGGGCATGACCAGCAAGGCAATACGAGTGTCAGGTCTTAATGCCAGCAGGCAGAGAACAAACCCTAGGAACGCCAAGGAGAACCAGGCCATCGGCACGCCACCAGGCATCTTGTAGGCCGATTGCGCATGCAGGTCGGGTCGGCTTTTGCGATAGGCAATGTACGACGCGAGGATGGTCGACCAAGTGAAAATCACCAGGATCGCCGACACGGTAGAGACGATGGTGAACGCTGTCATGACTTCCGGAACGATGAAAAGCAGCAGTACACCCACCAGCATCAACAGTGTCGTGAACGCCAGGCTTAGCAAGGGCACGCTACTGCTCGACAGGCGCCGAAAAATCCCCGGAGCATTGTCGTGATTAGCCAATCCAAACAGCATACGACTGGAAGAAAATACGCCACTGTTAGCCGATGAGGCGGCAGACGTCAGCACCACAAAGTTAACGATACCTGCTGCTGCGGGAAACCCTGCAACCAGAAACAGTTCGACGAAGGGGCTCTTGCTGGGCGAAACCTGCTGCCAGGAAGTCACTGCAATAATGCAGGCCAGTGCCAACACATAAAACAGGATGATTCTCAGCGGTATCGAGTTGATGGCTTTAGGCAGGGTCTTCTCGGGGGAACGGGTTTCGGCGGCAGCGATGCCGATCAGCTCGGTGCCGGCAAATGAGAAGATGGCCATCTGGAAACCGGCGAAGAAACCGAATAAGCCGTTAGGAAAGGTTGCCTGTTTATCCAGCAGGTGGCTCAGGGATGCCGTGACGCCATTGGGTGAGACAAAGGAGCTGGCAATCAGCACCATGCTGACCCCAATCAGGGTGACGACAGCAATGATCTTGATGATTGCGAACCAGAACTCCACTTCACCGAAAAGCCTCACGGTCAGTACGTTCAAGGCAAACAACGTCATTAGCATACCGATGGCCGGTATCCAGGCGGCTACATCGGGGAACCAGTACTGAAAGAAGCCGCCGACCACCACGGCATCGCCCACCACCGCGACGCTCCAACTCAGCCAGTACGACCAACCGAGGAAAAATGCCGCTCGCGGGCCAAGGTAAGCACCGGCAAAATCCGCAAAGCTTTTGAAGTTCAAGTTGGAGAGCAACAGTTCGCCCATGGCGCGCATGACGAAGTAGACGAACATCCCGATGATCATATAAATGAGGATGATCGACGTGCCCGAGAGGGCAATGATCTTCCCGGAACCCATGAACAGACCTGTACCGATGGCACCTCCCATGGCCATTAATTGAATGTGACGATTGCTGAGCGTGCGCTGCAGCGCGGGCTGTTCAACCCGCTCGGATGGAGTCGATTTCATTACAAAACCTCTTGATTTTATGTTTTTGAGTTTTGGCAGAAAGTGGGTGTCTAGCGTTCTTGTTAGAGATGCAACGGCTACTGACGGTGGTGGTTTGGGGGTGGCAGGGTTTCTCCTCCGCTAACAAGGTGCACGGCCCATTGGCATTTGCTCAGGGGGCTATCAGCTGACTGTGCGCAGGCGCGAGAGAACTGCTGGTTGCTGCCCAAGCAGTTGGTAGAGATTTTTTATGTTGGCAGGCGTCGGCACCAGATGGATGCGCTCACCGATGGCATGCTTGCGCGCCAGGTCGTGCAGGTAGCGCAGTGACGAAAAGTCTTCCAGGGCAAACCCCACCGAATCGAAAACGGTGACCTGTGCGTCGTTCTCGCGGCCCGGGACTTCGCCCTGAACAATCCGGAAAAACTCCACGACGGGAAAGTCAGGCTCCAGTTGTTGAATATCGCCTTCAATCCGGGTTTGAGGTTCAAACTCAACGATGACCCGGGCATTGCGCAGAATGTCGGCGTGCAGTTCGGTTTTCCCCGGGCAGTCACCGCCGACGGCATTGATATGCATGCCGGGCTCGATCATCTCGGGCGTCAGAATCGTCGCATAGGCTTTGTCTGCGGTAACTGTGGTGACGATGTGCGCGCCCTTGACCGCTTCCTGTACCGAGTTGGCCAGAATCACCTCAATATCCGGGAATGCGGACAGGTTGTGCTTCAACTTGAGTGAAGCGTCGCGATCGATATCGAAAATGCGTAATTCCTTGATGGACAGCATTTCGTGGAAGGCGAGGGCTTGAAATTCGCTCTGAGCGCCATTGCCGATGATTGCCATGATGCTTGCACCGGGGCGCGCCATAGACTGCGCGACCAAGGCAGAGGTCGCGGCAGTGCGCACGGCTGTGGTCAGCGTCAGTTCACTGAGCAGGGTTGGATAGCCACTGTGGACATCGGCCAGGACACCGAAGGCCATGACCGTCAGCAAGTCCCTTTGACCGTTGTCCGGGTGGCCATTCACGTATTTGAACGAGTACTGTTGGCCATCGTCGGTCGGCATCAACTCGATCACACCGGCGGCCGAATGATTGGCGGTGCGAGGCGACTTATCAAACTGCGCCCAGCGTGAGTAGTCAGCTTCGATGTAAGCCGCCATTTCGCGGATTGCCCGGCGGACTCCTACCTTGGCGAACAGGCGTGCGGCATGATCGACGTCTATAAAAAGAGTCATGTTTTTATTCTCCGATTCAATAGTTGAAACGCTGCGATTCAGGGGATGACTCAGGCGCGTTTGCTCTCGTAGCCATGCAGCACGTTGACCGCATTGATCCCGATTTCATCGACCATGTAGCCGCCTTCCATCACAAACAGGGTGGGGCAGCCCGCGCCCGCTATCAGCTCGCCGATGCCGATGAAGTCTTCGCTTTCCAGCAAGAAGTGGCTGATGGGGTCGTCCTTGAACGTGTCGACGCCCAGTGAAATAACCAGTACTTCAGGGGCAAATTGCTGGAGTTTCTTGCAGGCGTGGAGCAAGGCGTTGCGGTAGCTTTCCCAAGTGGTGTTCTTCGGCAGCGGATAGTTCAGGTTGTAACCTTCGCCGTGGCCAGCGCCTACTTCGTGGCTGTAGCCTGAGTAGTACGGATAGGACACCGTCGGTTCGCCGTGCAGCGAGACAAACATGACGTCACTGCGCCCGTAGAAAATGTTCTGGGTGCCGTTGCCATGATGAAAGTCGACGTCCAATACAGCGACACGCTTGGCGCCTCGGGTAATAGCCTGCTGTGCGGCAATGGCTGCGTTGTTGAGATAGCAGTAGCCGCCCATGTATTCGCGTGCTGCGTGATGGCCGGGCGGGCGGCACAAGGCAAAGGCACTGTCGTGGCCTTCATCGATCAGCGCCAGTCCGGTCAGCGCGATATCGGCGCTGGTTTTTACCGCGTGCCATGTGGTGGCGGTAATCGGGGAGCCGGCATCCATGGCGTAGAAACCCAGCTTGCCGTCGATGAAAGTCGGCACTTGCTCGTTGGCCAGATCGCGCACAGGCCATACCAGCGGCAAGGCATCGTGGGTGCGTCCGGTTGCGCTCCATTCAGACCAGGCGTTTTCCAGAAAGGCTACATAGCGCTCGCTGTGCGCGTTGACATAGCACGCCCTGTCAAATACTCGCGGTTCGATGACCTGGCCAAGCCCTACCTGTTTGACCCGATGATGGACGGTATCGGCCCGACTGGGCTGTTCGAAGGACGGCTTGAGCACGCCGTCTTTCAATTCGGTGCCATGGTGCAAACGGTGGGAATCACTGAAAACTGTAAACATTGTGCGCATCCGTTGATGTGAACCAGTGCAAATATTCTGTTCCGGCTGGGATGTGCTTTCTTTGCTTTGTTTTCGTGATTTACTAGATTATTCGGGAATTTTTACTCAGGAATGGCGTAATGCAGAAAAAAACATCCAAGCGCATCAGTCTCGACGACACCGACCTGGCGATTCTCGCGTTGCTGCAGGAAGACGCGAGTATTTCCAACGCCGAGCTCAGTGAACGGCTGTCGTTAAGCCTTACGCCTTGCTGGCGACGGCGTAAGAGAATGGAGGAGGCGGGCGTGATAAAGGGCTACCAAGCCAACCTTGATCGACGAATGCTGGGGCTGGATATCCTGGCGTTCGTGCACATCCGTTTTTCCACCCACGCCGATCACGCTCCGGACGCCTTCGAGGCGGTGATTGCGCAATTGCCCGAAGTGTTGTCCTGTCACAAGATCACCGGGGATGCCGATTACGTGCTGCAAGTGCTGGCAGAGGATCTTGATAGCTACAGTGACTTTATCGAGCAGGTTCTCAGGCGTCAGGTGGGTATTGCCTCCATCCAGTCCAGTTTGTCGTTACGCGAGGTCAAGACCAGTAGCCGTATCGCGATACCCAAATCGAGCAGGGGGTAAAACGATTGAGGTAATCCGGAGCCCCGACGCCTGGTCCAGGCGACATCGGGCGACAGCTGCTGAGCGATCATGTCCTTCGGTACAGACCCGACAAAACGAATGCCTGCATCGTGGACCTCTCCAATCACGTCGACCATTTTATTGGTCACGGTGAGATCAATCTCAATGCCCGGGTCGCGGTCGACAAAGACCGAAAAAACAGGCCCTGAAAAAATTCTGCGCCATCGCTTAATACGTTCAGCCATTAAAAAAAGCAGCCCTTTGGCACCGATAACATCGTTTCTCGGGCGCACCGCTTTTCAATATATTGGCCGCCAGATCTGGTGAATGACTCAACACTCACCACCCTCAGTGCGAGTAGTCTTAATGAACAATAAACCTGACAACACAGGGCTTGATAACGCCGGAGCGGGGACCCGAGCGGTCTGGGGCGGGGAGCAAGTCAGGCACCCCTACAACGCCACTCAAACACCGATCGTGGTCAGCGCCGCTTACGGTTACGACGACATCGACGTCTGGTACGACGTTGCGTTGGGCAAGACGCCGGGCTTTATCTACAGCCGCATGAGCAACCCGACGGTCGAGATTCTCGAAGCAAAAATTCGTGAGTTGGAAATGGCCGAGTCCGCCGTGGCCTTCAGCAGCGGCATGGCGGCGATCAGCAGTGTGCTTTTCACCTTCCTGGCCAATGGCGATCGTGTGGTGTCAACCAAGGACAGCTACGGTGGCACCAACAAGATTTTCGAAGAGTTCCTGCCGCGCACGGGTGTGGAGGTGACCTTGTGCGAGACGTTCGATCACGAGGAGATCGAGCGTGAAATCGCCAAAGGCTGCCAGTTGGTGTACCTGGAAACGCCGACCAACCCGACCCTGAAAATACTCGATATCCAGCGTCTGGTAGCTGCAGCCAAGCGCGTCGGTGCGGTGGTGGTGGCGGACAACACCTTTGCCACGCCGTTGAATCAAAACCCCCTGGCGTTAGGGGTGGACGTGGTCATCCACAGCGCGACCAAGTTCCTCAGTGGCCATGGCGATGTGCTCGGCGGTCTGGTGTGCGGTAACGAATCCTTGATGGCCAAGGTTCGTCATTACCGGGAAATCAACGGTGCGACGCTCGACCCGTTCTCGGCCTACATGATCATCCGGGGCATGAAAACGCTGGTGCTGCGCATGCGTCAACAGCAACGCAGTGCCCGTGCCCTGGCGGAGTTCCTCTGCACCGAACCGTTGGTGGAATCGGTCAATTATCCCGGCTTGCCCGGTCATCCGAACCACGCTGTGGCGTGTACGCAAATGTCCGGCTTCGGCGCCATCGTCAGTTTTGTTCTGGTCGGTGGGATGGACACGGTCAAGGTGCTCTTGCCACGTCTGCGATTCGCCCACTGCGCGGGCAATCTCGGTGCAGTGGAAACCATTTACGGCCCGGCCCGGACCACCAGCCATGTCGAGAACACGCTGGAGGAACGACTGGCTCTGGGTATCTCCGAAGGACTGGTGCGGGTCTCGGTCGGCATTGAAGACACTGACGATCTGCTCGACGATTTGAAGCAGGCGTTCGCTTTTGTCAGGTGTTCGCGCGATGAGCTGGCACAGGCAAACACACAGCACTCAAACAACAAAACGTGCATCGAGGCAGCAAGCTGAAGTTTTAACGTTAGTACCTCACGACAAGGCCGTTAGTGAGGCGTTCATGAAGTGGAATAATAATAAAACTAGTGGCGACCTGTTTTTACTCTGCCCCGTAACTCATCGCAGACGTTAATGCGCGCCCTAACAACTTTCATGAGAGCAACCATGTCCATAAAAGAAGAACAACTCAACACACGTACCGGTTTTAAACAGGAAATGCAGACACGCCATATTGTCATGTTGGCATTGGGTGGCGTCATTGGTACCGGGCTGTTTCTAACGTCCGGGTACACCGTTAACCAGGCCGGTCCGTTGGGTGCGGTCATCGCTTACATCATCGGCGCACTCATGGTTTACATGGTCATGATGTGCTTGGGCGAATTGGCGGTGCATATGCCGGAAACGGGTTCGTTCAGCACCTACGCCACTCGTTTTCTCGGACCCGGCACCGGCTACACCGTGGCGTGGCTGTATTGGCTGACCTGGACTGTGGCAATCGGCTCTGAATTTACCGCCGCCGGGATTCTGATGGCGCGTTGGTATCCGGATACACCGGTATGGATTTGGAGTGCGCTGTTCGCAGGCTTGGTGTTTCTGACCAACGTGATATCCGTGCGCTTGTTCGCTGAGACCGAATTCTGGTTGTCACTGGTCAAAGTGGTGACCGTGGTGGTGTTTCTGCTAATCGGTGGTGGCGCGATTCTCGGCCTGCTGCATATCGATCAGGCTCACAGTATCGGGCTGAGCAACTTCACTCGCGAGGGGCTTTTCCCTACCGGTTTCATGCCGATTGCCATGACGTTACTGGCGGTCTCCTTTGCGTTCTCCGGCACTGAGTTGATCGGTATTGCCGCTGGGGAAACCAAGGATCCGCAGCGCAACGTGCCGCGCGCCATTCGCACGACCGTGCTGCGCCTGGCGATCTTTTTCGTGGGGACCATTTTCGTCCTGGCAACACTATTGCCCCGAGAACAGGCCGGTCTCGTAGAGAGTCCATTCGTCACGGTGTTCACTTACATCGGGATTCCATATTCGGCAGACATCATGAATTTCGTGATCATCAGTGCCTTGCTGTCGGCCGCCAACTCAGGTTTGTATGCCGCGTCACGGATGCTCTGGACCCTGAGTGACCAGGGTCACCTGCCCAAGCGGTTCTCGGCACTGACGCGCATGGGCACGCCGCTCAACGCGATTATCGTCAGCATGGCGGGTGGGGCTGCCTCGTTGCTCAGCAGTGTGTTTGCCGCCAACACCATCTATCTGGCGCTGGTGTCGATCTCTGGATTGGCGGTCGTAGTGGTCTGGATGAGCATCGCTGCGAGCCAGATTGCTTTCCGCCGTCACTATGTGGCCAACGGCGGTGACATCCGCGACTTGAAATTCCGTGTCCGGGGTTATCCATGGGTGCCGTTGGGAGCGCTGGTCTGCTGCAGTCTGGCGTGTGTCGGGATTGCGTTCGATCCGGAGCAGCGAGTGGCGTTGTACTTCGGTTTGCCTTTCATCGCCTGGTGCTATTTCGTGTATTACATTACCCGCAAAAGCCGCGAGCGACGCTTGTCGGTTGCCCCCTTGGCACAACCGTCCGATGCGTTCTAGTCCGCGTCGACGGGATGGGCAAGCGTGCTCGGTGGAGGGGGCGTCCTAGAGGTTCAAGCCATGAAGCAAAAGACGCTACCCCCATTGAACTGGCTGCGGGCATTCGAGGTGTCTGCCCGCTGTTTGAACTTCACCCATGCTGCCGAAGAGCTGTTTTTGACCCAGGGGGCAGTCAGTCAGCAGATCCGCCAACTGGAAAGCCATCTTGGGGTAGCACTGTTCAAACGCTTGCCCCGAGGTCTGGGACTGACCGAGGAAGGCCAGGCGTATCTGCCGGTGGTGCAGGATGCGATCACGCGGCTGGCAGTGGGGACCAACGAAATTTTTGGTCAGCACAAGCGTCGACCGATCAAGGTGCGTGGCAGCCTGGCGTTCTTCGTGCATTGGCTGGCGCCCAAGCTGGCGGGGTTTAGCCAGGCGCATCCGCATGTCGATATCCGCTACATCAGCAATATCTGGGTCAAGGAACTGGACGGTGAGGATGACATGGAGATTCGCTGGGGCCACGGTCAATGGCCCGGCCTGGTGTCGCAGCGCCTGACCTGGGACACGTTGTTCCCGGTCTGCTCGCCGGACCTGATGGCGAGGTCGCCGCTGACGGTCCCCGTGGACGTGTCGCACCATCCGCTGTTGCATGTTCTGGGTTACGAAGAGGGTTGGGGTTACTGGTTGAACATGGTCGGTGCGGACACCGTCGACTCCTCGACCGGCATGCAGTTCGACACATTGATTTCCACTTTGCGCATGGCCGAGTTAGGGCAGGGAATCGCCTTGGCGCGGTCCTCGATGGTGGAGGAAATGCTTCAGGATGGACGATTGGTCGAACCCTTTACCCAGCGTATCGAAGCCAGCGAGTCTTTTTACCTTGTGCGCGGTTCCGGGGCCGAGCAGCACCCCGACGCGGTGATGTTTTCCACCTGGCTGGTCGAGCAGGCACATCGTTTCAAATGAATGGCCGGAGCCAACCATGCGTTATGTAAGTACCCGAAATTCGGCCGTGCAGGTCGACTTCGAACAGGTCGTATTGTCTGGCATTGCCGAGGACGGTGGGCTGTTCGTACCGCTCGAACTGCCGCTGTTTGAAGCGCAGGACATCGCCAACTGGTCGACCTTGCCCTATGACGAACTGGCCTACAGGGTGATCAGTCCGTTCGTGGGGGGGGCGATCCCCGAGACAGACCTCAAGCGCCTGCTCAAAGAGGCTGGCAGTCAATTCAGCCATCGTTCCCTGGCGCCTTTGCATCAGGTCGATCGTAACGAGTGGGTGCTGGAACTGTTCCACGGGCCGACTCGCTCCTCGAAGGATTTTGCCGCGCAGTTGCAGGCGCGGCTGGTGCCGTATTTTCTGCGCAAGCGCGGGCGTCGCGGGGTAGTGATCGGTGCCACCAACGGCGATACCGGGCTGGCGGCCATCGAGGCGTTCAAGCGCTGCGAGGACACCTGCGTGGTGGTGTTTTACCCAGAGAAGGGCGTTCCCCGGGACCAACTCCAGCATCTGCAAGCAGCGGCGCACCCGAGGGTTCATCAGTTCGCGGTCAACGGCAGCTTCGACGAGTGCCAGACCATCGTCACCCGGCTGTTCCGACAATGGCCGTATGCGCAGTACGAGGCGATCAGTTTCAACTCCAGTAACTGGGTCAGTGTGTTGGCGCAACTGGTGTTTTACTTCCACGCTGTGTTGCAACTGGGGGGTGGCCAGCGTCCGATCGGTTTCAGCGTGCCTGCGGCGAGTTTTGCCGAGGTGTATGCAGGCTATATCGCGCAAAAAATGGGCCTGCCGATCACCCAGATGATTGTTGCGACCAACCAGAATGACGCGTTGCATCAGTTGTTTCAGAAGAACCACTACAGCAGGTCACGAGCCAACAAGACGCTTTCGCCTGCCATGGACCTGTCGATCTTTTCCAATCTGGAACGGTTCCTTTGGGAGCTCTACGGGCATGACGACCAGGCGGTGTGTGCCCTGATGGAGGGGTTCGAGTCCAGCGGCGAGATGGTCATCGCCAACGAGTTCTGGTTGCAGGCGCGGATGATCATCGACTCCTACGCCGTCAGTGATGAGCAGACGCTGACTGAAATCACCTCGTTGTATCACGACACCGGTTACGTCATCGACCCGCACACGGCCACTGGCGTGCTGGCCGCCAGGTTGTATCGGCGAAGCCTGGTGGCGCCAATGGTGACCCTGGGGGAAATCTCACCGGTCAAGTCGGCAGCACTGCTTGGCGAGTTAGGCATCAGTGTGGCGGGGCTGCACCCTGAGGTCGCGACGCTAGGACAGGCGCAGGTTTACCGGATTCAACCGGACGACCTCGATACCATCCATGAACTGCTCGGCGCGCTGTGAAGGCGCGCCAACAGGAGGTCAAGTGAAGCGAATTCTGGACCCTCTCGATGAACACATCATCGCGGAACTACAGCTCAATGCCAGGGCTGCACACGCCGAACTGGCGGCCAAGGTCAATCTGTCACGCAATGCGGTGCGCCAGCGCATAGAAAGACTTGAACGCGACGGTGTAATACAGGGATATACGGTACGCACGGGGGAGGGGCGACAAGCGACGTCGAACATCAACGCGGTGATTTTCGTTTACCGCTACGACCGGATGCGGGGAGCGGAAGTGTTGCAATCGCTGCGGGCAATTCCGGAAGTCATCCAGTGCGATGTCATGAGCGGCGAGTTCGACTTGATGTTGCGGGTGGGCGCTGCGAGCCCGCAGCGGGTGCACAAGGTCTGGACTGAAATTGCCGCGTTGCCTGGAGTAGAAAACACCGTGACCTCCTTCGTGCTGTCATCTGTCGTTTAACCCATTTTTCGTGCTGCCAAAAGCCAACCTGCGTTGGCTTTTTTTATGCCTGAAGCTTTGCCCGGGCACTGGTCAAAACGCCCATAAAATAGAGCAAATTGGCCTATTTCACTGCCCTGGGCCCAGCCCTAACCTAGTGCCCAACAACCCATCACCCGGATCAAGGGCATAACAAAATGACTGAATACAAATTGGCGCTGGTAGGCTTTGGCGGTGTTAACCGGGCATTGGCTCAGCTGATTGCCGAACGCAACGAACAGTGGAAAACAGAACTGGGTTTCACCCTGAAAATCGTCGGCGTGACTGACTTGTTTCTCGGTTCGGTGATTGGCCGCGAAGGGCTGGACGCCAATGTGCTCGCCCAATTGCCGGCAGTCAAAGGTGCATTGGCGCAATTGTCGGGTGGCGACGTCACAGCCCTCAATGAAGAGGTGATCAAGGATTCCGGCGCGGACATTATTGTTGAAGCCACGTTTACCAACCCGGTGGACGGTGAACCGGCGACTTCGTTCTGCCGTTGGGCGCTGGAGGGCGGCCAGCATGTCGTCACCACCAACAAGGGCCCCATCGCCTTGCACGGCGCCGAGCTCAAGGCACTGGCTCGACGCAAGCATGTCGCCTTTGAATATGAAGGTTCGGTCATGAGCGGCACGCCGGTGATTCGCCTGGCCAGGCAGGCGCTGGCCGGCAGCTCCATTGTCGGTTTTGAAGGAATTCTCAACGGCACGTCCAACTTCGTGCTCACCAGCATGGAAGGCGGCCTGGGGTTTGCTGAGGCCGTCAGCAAGGCTCAGGAACTGGGTTACGCCGAAGCCGACCCGACGGCGGATGTCGAGGGTCATGACGTACGCCTCAAGGTGGTGATCCTGGCGAATGAACTGCTGGACGCGAAGCTTACGGTCAGCGACGTCACGTGCAGCGGCATTTCGTCCCTCAACCTTGGCGACATCGAAAAAGCCCGGCAGGACGGCGCTCGCTGGAAGCTGATCGGGTCGGCGATGCGCCATACCGACGGCTCGATCAGTGCCAGTGTCGAACCGCGGCTGTTGAACAACGACCATCCGCTGGCCAGTGTCGGCGGTGCAACGAATGCGGTGTCGTTTACCTCCGAACTGCTCGGTGCGGTGACGGTTTCGGGGCCGGGAGCAGGGCGCACGGAAACAGCGTTTGCGCTGCTCTCGGACATCATCAGCATCCATCAATCCATTGCACGCAACCAGGAGTAAACCTGTGAAATTATCGCGCCTGGTTCTGGATATCGTGGAGCCGCCCATTGAAGTCTTTAACGCCTATGACGGTTCCCTCATAGGTAGCGTGACGAATGTCTGTGCGTCGCAAGTTCCGCAGTTGTTGGAGACAGGACGCAGTGGTGCACGAGCGTGCGCCGCGTTAGCGCGTCATCGTCGGGCTCGCATTCTTGAGCAAGCCGCAATCAACATCGAACAGGATGCCGGTGTGTTTGCCAGGCTGATCGTCGACGAGGCCGGGAAGACCCTCAAACAGGCGGAAAAAGAGGTCAAACGTTGCGTCAATACCCTCAAGCTGTCAGCCGAGGAGGCCAGGCGCAATGCCGGGGAGGTGGTTCCCTTCGATGCTTATGAAGGCTCCGAATCGCGTCAGGGCTGGTTTTCCCGTGAACCTCTGGGGCTGATCGTTGCGATCACGCCGTACAACGATCCGTTGAACCTGGTGGCGCACAAACTCGGTCCGGCCATTGCGGGCGGTAACGCGGTGATTCTCAAACCTTCCGAGCTCGCGCCATTGTCGGCCATTAAACTGGTGTCTTATCTGGTCGCGGCAGGCTTGCCTGAATCAGTGGTTACCGTCGCCACCGGCGGCGCGGAACTGGGCAAGGCGTTGGTCGCCGCCCGTGAGGTGCGGATGATTTCCTTCACCGGCGGTTTCGTCACCGCAGAGCAGATCGCCCGCACGGCCGGGTTGAAGAAACTGGCCATGGACCTGGGCGGCAATGCGCCGGTAATCGTCATGGGCGACTGCGACCTTGAGGCCGCTGTCGAGAGTTGCGTGTCCGGAGCCTTTTGGGCAGCGGGGCAGAACTGCGTAGGCACTCAGCGCTTGCTGATTCAGGCGTCGATTTATGAAGCGTTCCGAGAGCGATTCGTCAGCCAGGCCCGTGCGCTTGCGGTCGGCGATCCATTGCTGGCCGATACCGATATCGGCCCCATGATTACTGCGCAAGCCGCGCAGAATGCCGAGAAAGTGGTCAACGAGGCCTTGCAAGAGGGCGCCACGTTGCTCTGCGGCCATCGGCGTGCAGGATCGTGCTACGCCGCCACCGTGCTGGAAAACGTCGATCACGCCAGTCGACTCTGGCGCAATGAAGTCTTCGCTCCGGTGGTGGTATTGCAGCTTTTCGAAACCTTCGATGAAGCCATCGCTTTGGCCAATGAGCCCGAATACAGCCTGCATGCCGGGATCTTCACCAATGATCTGGCAACCGCGATGAGCGCCGCACGGAGGATCGAAGCCGGGGGAGTGATGATCAACGACTCTTCCGACTACCGCTTCGATGCGATGCCGTTTGGCGGTTCCAAGTACGGTAGCCTGGGCCGGGAAGGGGTGCGTTTTGCCTACGAGGAAATGACCCAACCCAAGGTGGTATGCCTTAACACGTTGGGTTAGTCGATTCGCGGTAAATGGATCAGCTCGTATGGCATTGGGTCGGTTTGGTCACCGGCCCAATGCGTTTTGCTGAATGGGGAGAAAGGAGAAGTTGAATATTTCCACTGAGCTGATAATCGCCAAGAAAGCGTCTGTTGCGATCTGAGGGGCGGTGAGATTTGAAGAATGACGACTTCTGGCCGTTTTGTGCATGTCGTGACTGACCCTTTGGGCTTAAGCGGTCGGTGACAGGCCAGTGGCAAATCGAAAGCAAGCGGGCGCGCTATCACCGAATTAACTGAATTTTATAGCGATGCCCTAACCACTAATGGACAATCAACTGGCTGGGTTCCCGATACATCGAGGGTCTCGATCAGGTGCCGGGCAGCCTTGCGACCGATCTCGTAGTACGGCAGTTGCACCGTGGTCAGCGGCGGGATGAACAGCTCAGCAATGCCGATCATGTTGTCGTAGCCGAGCACGGCGACATCGTCGGGAATTTTCAGGCCACGGCCCAACAATAGCTGATAGGCACAAAAGGCAATGCGGTCGTTGCCACAGATCAGAATGTCGAATTGGGGACGACCCTCAATGATGTGCCGGTCGAGGATGGCTGCGGTTTCACCATAGGCGTCATGATCGGAAAGGTCGTATTGCAGGTGTGCGTCAGGCAACAGCCCGAATGCCTGACAGGCACGTTGCAGGCCTTTTTGTCGCAGGTTCCAGGCCAGACTCTGTTTTGGCAGATTGATACACAGAGGGCGCCGATAGCCCTGGCTCAACGCGTGATGTACGGCTCGATACTGCCCCGCTTCGTCGTCTGGCACATAACTCACCAGGCGACTGTCATCGGCCAGGCAATTGGCGAGTACCAGGGGTTTGCTCTTCAATCGTTCGGGAATGCATACCTGGCGAAACCCCATGGCGCTGAAGATCAACCCGTCGGGGCGGTGCGACAACATCAGGTCGATGTTCTGGTCGGTGGGCGGATTGCTCAACAGGTTAAGGATGAACACATTCCAGCCGGCTTGCTGCGCGGTCTGTTCGATGGACAGCAGCAACTCGACGGCGAACGGTGTGGTCGCGGTGTCCAGCGCGAATACACCGATGGTTCGCGACTGGAGGTTGTCGCCGCGCATCTTGCGCGCCGACAGGCTCGGTACGAATTGCAGTTCATCAATGGCGCGACGCACCCGCAGAAGGGTTTCGGGGCTCAGTTTTTCCGGATTATTGAGCGCTCGAGAAACCGTCATCAGGGACACGCCGGCCAGCTGTGCAACGTCTTTCACTGAAGTCATGCGAGGCGAGCCCGGTCAGGTTGACGCAGAATCATGACACAGGGCCCGGGCTTCTCGCGACTCGAATGACGCTGCTCATAGCCATCCAGAGCCGAGAGGCCATGCCTTGGGAATCGAGACACGCCCGCCACTCCCGCTGGCAAACAGCTTCACGCCCAGACTGTCGGGCCGCGGATAGAGGCGACTGCTGAGGCTGAAGCGCCCGTTTTCGTCGAACACCTCGATGGACGAGCGATCGAGGAACACACGCAGTGCCAGTCGCTCTTGTGTCGGGTCTATCGACACGCTGCGCTGGCCTGTGACTTGCGCACCCGAGTGGCTGCGGTCAAGCACCAGACGCCGCAACGCCGCATCGTAGTAGAGCAGGGTTTGTTCATGGTCATCGTCGCTGCAGCGCAACGCGATTCCCAGGTGGCCGTCGGTGCAGCCGAGTAAATCCAGGTGCACATGGATTTCGAGACTGTCGCCATTCACTTCCGGCACCCACCGGGTTCCCGACCCCTCCCACCAGGGCGTACCAGGCAATAGCGTCATGCGCAGAGCGATGAGCTCCCGTGCCGGATACACGCAAAGGCGATCTGCGCACAGTTCAAGTTCGCGCGGCAAACCGAGCATGCCGCACCAATGATGGGTCTGGCTCGGCATCGGGCTTTCCCACATGTCGAGCCATGCCCACACAAGGCGCCGACCATCGGCGGCCAATAGCGTTTGCGCGGCATAGAAATCATGGCCGTTATCCAACTCGATAAAAGGACCGCCGGTGAAGTGCCATTCGCTGTCGAGTCGGCCCACTCGATAACCGGTCTGGTATTTGTTGAGCCGATCGTAACCCTGGGGTTGCATGCCCTGGGGGGAGTAAAGCAGCACATCGCGTCCGTTGAGTCGGAACAGATCCGGGCACTCCCACATATAGCCATCGCCCTCGCTGCCGCTGGACACATAGTCGAGGAACTCCCAGGCGTGCAGATCCGTGGAACGGTACAGCGGGAGCAACGGCACATCGCCCAGACGTGCGCCGGCAATCAGGTACCAGCAGTCATCCTCTTGCCATACCTTGGGGTCACGAAAGTGCATGATCGTGTCTTGCGGCGCGGTGTCGATGACGGCGCCATGCTTGACGAACCGAATACCGTCGGTGCTGGTGGCCAGGCACTGGACTTGACGGATCGAGCGTTCGTCACCCACTTCCCCCAGCCAGGTGTGTCCGGTGTAGATCAGTGCCA
Organism: Pseudomonas sp. GL-B-12; assembly: GCF_019955895.1. Lineage (NCBI taxonomy): Bacteria > Pseudomonadati > Pseudomonadota > Gammaproteobacteria > Pseudomonadales > Pseudomonadaceae > Pseudomonas > Pseudomonas sp. GL-B-12. The sequence goes on along the minus strand of NZ_JAHBCX010000007.1, from coordinate 9,025 downwards.
AGGTATCTCCACACACCACTGCGCTACCGGAAAAACATCCATCACGGTCGAAGTCATCGCCGGGTGCCAGCGCAATGGGCAGGTGCTGCCAATGAACCAGATCGGCACTCTTGGCGTGGCCCCAATACATCGGGCCCCATTTCGCGTCGAAGGGGTAATGCTGATAGAAAACGTGATATTCGCCACGAAAGTACACTACCCCGTTAGGGTCGTTCATCCAGCCTGCCGGGGGGGAAATATGATAACCGGGTCGATAATCCTGGATGACGCGAGACAGGCCGTCACCCAGTGCGCGCTGCGCAAGGTCAAGGGAAGAAAACATTGGATCGCTCATGGTATTCAAAGACAAGGTCATAGGGCGCGTGCTCGGACTGAGCGTAGAGAGACGTCATCCGGCAGGGTTTCAATGGCGTGTGGGTGGCGACTCAAGGCCGTGCCATCGGCGTCGAACAGGTGCAGATTGCCGAACTCCAGCTGCAGCTCGACCTGATCGCCCACCTGCCATCCGGCATTGACCTCACAACGACAGATCAGTGGCTCGTCCTGACCTGTATCGAGGTGCACATAGGTTTCACTGCCCAGGTATTCGACCCCGGTCACGACGACGCCGGTAGTCCCCTGCGCCGCCTTGAGCGACACGTGTTCCGGGCGAATCCCCAGGCTCAGTGGGGTGTCCGCCGCCAGGCTCGAGCTGTCGAAGGGCAGGGAAGTCATACCCAGGACGGGAGTATCGACCAGGCTGGTTTCACCCGGTGCATGCAGGCGTGCCGCCAGAAAGTTCATTCTGGGCGAACCGAGAAAACCGGCGACAAAGCGGCTCGCTGGGCGCTCATAGAGTTCGCGCGGTGAGCCGACCTGTTCTACGCGACCGCCATTGAGCACGACAATTTTGTCGGCCAGGGTCATCGCTTCCACTTGATCGTGAGTGACGTAGATCATGGTCGAGCCCAGTCGATCATGCAGCCGGGCGATTTCGTTGCGCATCTGCACCCGCAAGGATGCATCCAGATTGGAGAGCGGCTCATCGAACAGCAAAATGTCCGGCTCACGCGCCATGGCTCTGCCCATTGCCACACGCTGACGCTGCCCTCCAGACAGTTCCTTTGGCTTGCGTTGCAGCAGTTTGTCCAACTGCAGGATTTGCGCAGTTTTCAGCACGCGCTCGCGCAAGCTGCTCTTTTCAGTCTTGGCCAGTTTGAGACCAAAGCTGATGTTGTCGTAGACGCTCATGTGCGGGTACAGCGCATAGGATTGAAACACCATGCCGACGCCACGCTCGCGCGGCTCCAGGTCGTTGACCCGACGCCCGTCGATCAGCAGGTCGCCGCCGCAGATCGAATCCAGTCCGGCGATCAGGCGCAGCAGGGTCGACTTGCCGCAACCCGAAGGGCCGACGAACACCACGAATTCACCCGCCGCGATTTCCAGGCTGACGTCGCGAAGAATCCGCGCGCCGCCCAATTGTTTGTTCACGTTGTCCAGTTTCAATTTGATCACGATGCTGTTCCTTGTCTTTGTTGGGCATCAACCCTTTAACGCGCCGGCAGTGAGACCGGAAACGATTCGGCGCTGGAAAATCAGCACCAGAATCACCAATGGGACGGTGACCAGCACCGAGGCGGCCATCAACAATCCCCAAGGCAGCTCATGAGGGCTGCCACCGGAAATCAGGGCGATGGCGACCGGCACCGTGCGTTGCGTGTCGGTGAGGGTGAAGGTCAGGGCAAACAGGAACTCGTTCCACGCGGCGATGAAGGCCAATAAGCCAGTGGTGACCAGCGCGGGCCAGAGCAGCGGCAACAGCACTCGGGTCAGCGTGACCCAGGGGGACGCGCCATCCATGATTGCCGCTTCTTCCAGTTCATGGGGCAGTTGCCCCATGAACGTGGTCAGCACCCAAACGGTGAAGGGCAGGGTGAAAATCGTGTAGCTCAGGATCAACGCCCAGGACGTGTTGTACAGGCCCAGCGCGCGGATCACTTCGAAGAGCCCCGACAGCACCGCGACCTGGGGAAACATCGACACGCCAAGCACCATCATCAACACCGTGCCACGCCCACGGAACTTCACCCGGCCCAAGGCATAGGCGGCGGTCAGGCTGAGGAACAGCGCCAGCGTCACCACACACAGCGCAACCACCAGCGAGTTACCGATGGCCCGCAGGAATGAGGCTTGGTGGAGTACCGCCGAGTAATTGGAGAAATCGGGGTTATCGATCCAGTAGCTCACCTCGAACAAGGCGCTGGATGGCTTCAGCGACGTCACGATGGCGTAGTAGAAAGGGAAAACCGCATACAGCAGCAACACCCCGATCAGACACCAGAACCCGAGGCGCAACAGCGTTTTTTTCAGCAGGCGCGGGCTCATGAGCGGACCTCCAGTTGACGGCGTCCGAGGTAGAGATAAAGCATGGCGATGACCGCAACCACCAGAAACAACAGCGTCGAGGCTGCGCTGCCGTAACCGACGTCCTGGAACTCCACCAGGTGCTGGCGGGCATACACCGACATGCTCATGGTGCTCGACGAGTTCGAGGTCAGCACATAGATCACGTCGAATACCCGCAGCGAGTCGAGGATGCGGAAGATCGCCGCCACCAACAAGGCGGGCATCAGCAGGGGAAGCGTGACACGCCAGAACACCATCAGCGGATGAGTGCCATCGACCCTGGCGGCCTCGTAGCAATCGCTCGGCAACATCTGCAAGGCCGCCAGCATCAGCAGCGTGACAAAAGGCACGGTCTTCCAGACGTCGACGATGATCACCGCCCACATCGACAGGTCCGCATCTGCCGTCCAGGCCAGGGGCGCGTCAATCAGGCCGAGGCTCAGCATCATGTGATTGATGATGCCGAACTGGTCGTTAAGCATCCATGACCAGATCTTTGCCGAGACAATGGTCGGAATCGCCCAGGGAATCAGAATCATCGCACGCACGAGGGAACGGCCGGTGAACTTGATGTTGAGCAGCAACGCCACCAACAGTCCCAGTACGACTTCCAGTCCCACCGACACCACGGTGAAATGCAAGGTGTTGCGCACCGCGTTCCACCACTGAGGATCGACCAGGATGCCCGACCAGGTGGAACCGTTGCGGAACAGATAATTGCTCAGGCCGATGAAGGATCCGCCACCGGTGTCCGACAGACTGGCGTCGGTCAGGCTGAACCAGAATGTGCGCAGTAGCGGCCAGGCTGCCACCAGGGCCAGACACAACAGCATCGGTGTCAGAAATAGCCAGGCGGCGCGTACTCGGCGACGTTGTACGGGCGTTTCCCTGGTGAGCAGGAGCTCGTCACAGGGGGCAGTAGTAGAGACAGACATGGTGATTTCCTTCCTTGTGGCTTACCAGTTCCGGCGTTTGATGCGCGTGAGTTCGCTTTCCAGTTCGGCCAGCGCCTGATCGACAGGCAACTCGCCCGCCAGCACGCCATGCACTCGATCGAAGAACGCATTGGAGACCCTTGGATAGCGATCGGCAGTGATTGAGGCAGGGCGCATGACCCCATCGTTGAGAATGCTGTGGAGCTGGCTGTAATAAGGCATTGCCGCGAGCAATTCGGGATCTTGATACAGCGACTCGATAACCGGGTTATAGGCGCCTATCAGGGCACGACGTTTTTGCTCTTGGGCACGGGTCAGGTAGCTCACCAGCTCGGCGGCAAGTTTTGGATGGGCGCTGTAGCGCGATACCGCCAGGCCCCAGCCACCGAGGGTGGAGGCATGGCTGCCGGTCTCGCCGCCGCGGGGCAGGGGAGCGACCCCGACCTTGTCTTTTACGGCACTGTCCTGGCTTTGCACCAACGCCCAGACATAAGGCCAGTTACGCATGAACAGCGCATTTCCCGACTGGAATACGCCACGACCTTCTTCCTCGGTGTAGTTGAGTACGCCACGCGGGGAGATGTCTCCCACCCAGCTTTTCGCCAGGGTCAAAGCCGTTCTTGAAGCCTGGCTGTTGACCACGATGTCACCTCGTGGATTGACCAGTCCGCCTTCCGGTTGGCTGCTGATCCACTCCAGTGCATTACACGTCAGGCCCTCGTAGGCGCGCCCTTGAAAGATGTAACCCCACGCATTGGGATTCCCGGCAGTGCGCTCGGCCTGTTGAATATTCCTGGCGGTAGCGGTCATTTCCTCCCAGGTCTGGGGAACCTGCTGGTTGTACTTCTCGAGCAAGTCCTTGCGGTAATACAGCAGGCCCGAGTCGGTGAACCACGGCATCGTCACCAGCCGTCCGTTCACCGTGGCGTTATCCACCTGTGCCTGGAAATAGCCTTGGGTCGGGTTGGCAGGAAGCACCTCGCGCAGATCCATCAAGTGTTTGGCCAGCATCCCTGGCCACACCATATCGATTTGAATGATGTCGATGTCGCTGGATTGTGCACTGAGGATCTGTTGATAGAACGACAACCTCTCGGTCGCCGAGTTAGGCGTGGAAACCACCTCGACGTTGTTGCCGGTCTGTTTCGACCACGCCTCGACAGCCTCCTTGCAGAGCTGCAACTCCGCACCCACCGCGCCACACGAGATCGTTAAATCGGCAGCGCTCGAGAGGCATGGAAATCCGGCACAGAGGGTGAGTAGTGCGGCTGGAAGGAGAGTTTTTAGCTGTTTCATAAAGCCCTCTTTATTTTTGTTTTTAGAAAAGTTAACGTTAACATCGCCAAATGTAGCAGCGTATTTGCGATGAGGCATCCTTTTTTTCGTCAATTTTGACAATTCACAATTGACGAAAAAAGGCCGCTCGCGGGAACAGAAAAATAAAAACAAAACAGGAAATTCACATGCAGAAAGCATCAAGCTGGCTACTCGCAGGCGTGCTCGGCACCTCGGCGGTAACCTCTCAGGCCGCGACTCTGGAAGAACGCATGGCCGCGTTTGAAGCCCGTGCCAGCGCCGCGGAAAAGCGTGCAGCCGCAGCCGAGCAGCAAACCCAGGCACTTGCCAGGGAATTGCAGCAGATCAAACTCGCCACTGCTCCCTTGCAGCCCGCCGCGTCTACTGCGGCAGTAATTTCGGCGCCCGCTTTGGATACCCGACTGGCAAAACTCGAAGCCCGTCAGCAAAGCCTGGAGAAAGAGGGCAGTACCGGACACCTCACTGATGGGTTCAGCTTCAACGGCTACGCCCGCTCCGGATTGCTGATCAACGATCGGCTGGGTGGTGGTCGTGGCGGCCCTTATACAACTCCTGCCGGTTCAGTCGGTGGTGCAGTCGGGCGACTCGGTAACGAAGACGACACCTACATGCGTATAGACCTGTCGAAAGAAATCTATGCGCAAAACGGCACCCGTTCCAAATTCACGGTCTCCATCGCCGACGGTGTGGAAAGCACCAATGACTGGACGGCCGACGAAAGCAAACTGAACGTGCGCCAGGTATTCACAGCGCTTGACCATCTCGCTGCGTTCAAGGGCAATTCAGTGTTCGAGAACGCCACCCTGTGGGCAGGCAAGCGATTCGATAGAGATAATTTCGATATCCACTGGCTGGACTCGGACGTTGTCTTTCTGGCCGGCACCGGGGGTGGAATCTACGATATGCAGATGAACAAGAATTGGCGTTCGAACTACTCTTTGATCGGGCGCAACTACGGGGATTTCAGTCAAGGCGATCTTAGTGCCGATGTGGAAAGCTACATCCTGACCTCCAACCAGTTCTTCGAGGATGGTCAGTGGCAGTGGATGTTCAATGCCATCGGCGCAAAGAAAAACGATTTCGCTACCCGGACCAATGCAGCGGGTTTGACGCCTGCGGATTCCGGCTTGCACAGCATGCTGGCCAATCACCAGAAAAACTTTTTCGGCAGGGAAGGCTTCTTCAAAACGGCGCTGCTCTATGGGCAAGGTCTGGGAGCTGAGGTCAAGAACATCGGCTCGGATGGCGAACTCATCGACGATGCCCGCGCTCTGCGTCTGGCACTTTATGGTGAGACACCCCTTGCGCCTGACTGGCGCATCGGGCCCAGCTTGCTGGCCGAACAGAGCAAGGATAGATACGTCAAGGGTGACGACTACCGCTGGCTGACCCTGAACGTGCGATTGGCTAACAAAATCAACAGCAATTTCGAGATGGCCTACGAAATAAGCTGGCAAACCATGAACCTCGACCCGAAGGACTATCTACAACGTAATGCGGTCGACGGTAACTTTTGGAAATTCACTGTCGCCCCGACATTCAAACCTGAGGTTGGAGATCTTCTTACACGTCCCGAATTGCGAGTGTTCGCAAGCTTCATGAACTGGTCTTCGGATCTGGACAGATTCAGTACCACAGACTCCTTTGGCATGACGGACTTCAAAGCCGGAGGTGTATGGCAATACGGTATACAAATGGAAACCTGGTTTTAATACTTGAACGCGTCCGGCCAACATCTGCTTTGAAGTTGGCTATGAAAACTTCTCTAACTTCAACAAACCCTGCCTTTCATCAAAGCGCATTGAGTAAGTGATTACCGGTCGATTCTGATCAGCCAGCAGTTCCCTACGACAAAAAATTGAGGAAATGACGATGGTATTGCCTCGCGCAGTAGTGTTTGGCGAAGCCCTGACCGATCTTGTCCAAGGCACTCCTGGACAGTGGAAGGGCTACCCAGGTGGTGCTCCCTGGAACGTTGCACGAGCGCTAAGTCGCTTGGGTGTTAGCAGTGCTTTTGCCGGGTCGGTGAGCATGGATTCACTGGGTGACGAGATAGTTTCGCAGTCGGAAGCAGCAGCAATGGATATGAGGTTTATCCAACGGGTAGACCGAGATCCTTTGGTCGCCATCGTTCCATCGAGCCGTCCCCCAAGATACTTTTTTGCTGGAGATGCCGATCTGTTTTTTGATCCAGATCTGATGCCCAAAGGATGGATCAACCAAGCAGAGCTGTGTCATTTCAGCTGCATCAGTTTGGCTCGACAGCCACTCGCAGACAAGCTGGTTAAAATTGCTCAGCAGGCCAAAAAAGCCGGTAAACGGATTAGCTATGATCCGAACTGGCGCAATTTAATGGATAGCCATTATCGGGAGCAGACCTTCCCTACGATGACCACCCTTGCTGACATGATTAAGCTTTCCGATGAAGACCTTCGGCAAATTTATCCAGGGCTGACAGAACACCAGGCAATGGATGAGCTTCGCGCTCTTAATCCTCAGGCGCAGATCCTTTTTACCCGAGGAGAACACGGGATGATTCTCCACACCCCGGACAGCCAACTCGATCAGCCGGCGATTGCCGTGAAGGTGGAAGACACGGTTGGAGCAGGAGACGCTTGTATGGCTGGTTGGCTGGCTGCGCAGTTGCTGGGGATCGTGGACTTGAGAGAGCGCCTGCAATTTTCAGCGGCTTGCGCATCCATATCTTGCCGCCATGCCGGAGCCCATGCTCCAGCGCTAGCTGATGTGGAAGGTTTGCTGCAGCTGCTAAAACATACTTGACCATGGTTGCCGACGCCGAGGAGTTGTCTAAGTAAAAAGACTCGGCGCCGACCCTGGCCATAAGCGTTGCTGACTGTAAAAATTACCGATAGCCAACGGTATCACGCGTCTTTTCCTTCAGAGCCTTTCTCCGACTGAATTGGCCTAATGATTTTGGACACCTCACTCCGGTGTCATGAGCACCGCTAACGTCATGTTGATGAACTCTTCGTTTTTGCTGATCCTTTCCAGCGCGCCGCGAACATTGCCGGCTACCTCCGGTGATCCTCGTTGCTCGAGGCGACCTGACGCCGTTTTGCTCACGGAGTCTCACCATTTTTCAGCCAGGTGCCATGACCTTGCTGGACAGCCAGGTCGTGTTAGGAAATATCCCGAGAACCTGAAAATTATGTACGCGCAGGCCCGATTACATTTGTTTGCGTGGCCTCATTTACCACTACGTAATCAGCGATTCTAGCGTCTGAATCGCTAGATCCAATATAGCTTGAGCATAGTCTGTTATTCCATAAAACAAGTACAAAACTATTTTATAGTGCGTTTTAATCTATTCAGATTTTTTGAATTGATTGGAGCACTTGCTTTTGAAAACTACGGCACTTTTGCCTTTTGGCCTGGCGTTACTGGCTACATGCTCGACGGCTTTCGCGGGCGCCACTCTGGATCGCGTAACCAGCAGTGGGGAGCTGACCGGCGTTCTGATGGAAAGCTATCCGCCATTCTCCTTTCTCAATGAACAGAACCAACTGGACGGGTTTGACGTGGATGTCGCCAAGGCCGTTGCGCAACGGCTAGGGGTGAAGCTGAAGCTGCAAACACCGTCCTGGGATGTCATCGCTGCCGGACACTGGAACGGACGATATGACATCTGCGTCTGCTCGATGACCCCGAGCAAGGCACGGGCCGAAGTGTTCGAATTCCCGGTTGAGTATTACCAGTCCCCGGCCGTGATCGTGGTGAATGCCAAAGACAAGGACATTGTCACAGGCAAGGATCTGTCAGGTAAAAAAGTCGGTGTGATCAGCGCGTCGACCTATGAAGCCTATTTGAACAAGGATCTGGTGATCGAGGGCGCCGAGGACAAGCCGTTGAGTTATCCATTCGAAAGCGTCCAGGTCGCGCCCTACGACAACGAAACGGTAGCCTTCCAGGATCTGGCCTTGGGCACGGGCGTGCGCCTGGATGCCATGGTCACCAACCTCATCACCGCTCGCGAACGCATCGCCCAGGATCCTCGCTTCAAAATTGCCGGCGACACGCTGTATGCAGAGCCCAACGTGGTAGCGATCGAAAAGGGTGATCCGCAATGGAATGCCAAAGTCACTGAGGTCGTCACCCAGCTCAAGGCCGACGGCACATTAAGCAAGATTTCACAGAAGTGGATCGGTGCCGACATCAGCCAATGACAGCCCTCAATCCACACCCGGCCAAGGCGGCTGTCGCCCCCGAAACCGAGACGCGTCGTTTCAGCCCGCTACTGGGTTTTCGCTCTCGCCTGTATTTGACCTGGGCAGTGCTGTTCGGCCTGTGCGTCATGTTTTTCATGAGCTTCGATCTGAAGTTCTCGATCATTCTGCAGAAGTTGCCCAACCTGGTCGGCCTGCATT
>NZ_JAHBCX010000006.1:0-128732 GCF_019955895.1 Pseudomonas sp. GL-B-12 | reverse complement strand
GTGTAATTAGTGCTGTAGGACTCTATATCGTTTTTTCTGTCGCCCATTTACTTACGTGTCGCAATTTTCCACTTTTTGCGACACGTCGTCGGTACATGTCGCTGCGGACGACACGTTCGCGTTGAAGCGCGAATACACTTGTTAAGGCTTACCCTGTGCGATAAGGCTGATGCGGCTCTTATTCATTTCGCGAACAGACTCCAGCAAGTCCTTCTGAAACTGATTTGTTCGATATCCCCTTCTGTTACCTCCTACAGAAACCTCGATCATCTCGTCAACCGAGTCGATTTTCCTGCGAATGGTTTGAGCATCAAGCATTGCGCAAGCCCGTTTCACTGCAGGGTCGCACACACCAGCTATCCGCATTTCAGCCGAGGAATCACAACCCTCTGTTGTTTCGATCAATTTCTCCATTTTGTAATGGACCCCAACGTAATAAGTTAGATGTCGATACGCGCGACTTCGCCGATCTGACCAACACCACAAGGCTGCCGCTCGGGTTGACACAAGCATCATCTGTGACAGAGAATTTGCCCAAGAGCGCGAAACCGACTGCCTTCAGGTGGCAATAGTCGGCGTTAGGAACCCCGTTGATGACCTGAAAATCAGCGCTCGGGTGAGACCTCTTCTCCCTTGCTTGAGGGAGCACAATATCAAGCAAGCTTCTCAAAAAAAGCAGCCTACTCAGGCTGCTTTTTTTGTTTGGATAATAGGTAACGTTGATAAACCAACCCGCCGTGTCGGTGTTTGTTCAGCGCCTTTTTGTCACAATTCATGAAGTTCCAAAGTACATACCCACGGTCAACATGGATCACTACCAACATTTGGTACTTTGTGTGGTATGCGCCAATGAAGGCGAGACGATAGGAGCCATCGCTGTAGGAAACCCGCCAGATTTCTAATGGATTATTCAGCGTATCTACAGCAAATTCAGTGAAGCGCTCTCGGGCGTTAGGGCGTTTTTCCACAATGTGACGTAGATGCTCACGCCGAACCGTCACGGGTAAATATGGCGTTTCGATCAGCACCGTGTCAGTCCCTTCATGCAATCCAAAACCTAGCGCTACCTGCCTTAGAGCGGAGCAGACATCAACGGCCCCGGGTAGCTCTCGAACTACCTTGGTTTCCAAGGGTATCGATATGTCCCGCAAATCCGGCAAACCTAGATCCTTCCAGCTTTCCTGATCAGGAGCTTCCTTTACCCCTGGAACTTTCATTCGGTGATCTCTCACGGTAACAACTGCTATTTCAGCCTGTTGAATCGTCACGAGAAATCAGGTGGATCCTCTTTTTCCTTCAGAGACTTCCGATAGTCTTGAAGGGCATCGCCATTGCCAATGAAAGAGCCGTTTGGAAAACTCCAAAAAGCCACAAAAAAGCCCCGAACCAGTCGGGGGCTTCTTCTTTTTTCTCAGCCTTGCATCAGGCCTCGACACCACAACCCATCATCAAAAGACGTTGATCGGGTAATCCACAAACACACGCACTTCGTTGCCGCTGACGTTGTACTCGCTCGACTTCTGCGACACGCGCAAGACCGAGCTGCGCAGTTTCACGCTGAGGTCTTTGGCCGGGCCGCTTTGGACGACGTATTTGATCTGGTTGAAGATCTCGCGCTCGGTGCCGCCTTCGCTGGTGGACGTGGTGATGTTGTCGCCGCGCACGTAGGCCACGTTGTAGCTCAGGCCCGGTACACCGAAGGTGCTGAAGTCCAGGCCGTAGCCCAGTTGCCAGCTGCGTTCGTCTTCGGCGTTGAAGTCGGACCAGTAGGAGTTCGCCAGGTAGATGGTGTTGCCACCGTCGCCGATGCGACCCTGGTCTTTCTGGTAGCCGCCGTAGGCGTAGCCCAGGTTGCTGTCGCCGGTGCTGCGCTGGTGCGCGAGGGTGAACGAGTGCGGGCCGGTGATGAAGGTGGCCGCCAGGCTCCAGATCTTGTTGTCGTCGCCGGTGATACCGTTTTCGCGGACGTAGGAATCTTCCAGCTTGGTGCGGTAGCCGTTGAAGTCCAGGGTCAGGGACTGATCCTTGTCGATCGGGAACACGTAGTTGGCGTTCACGTATTGTTTCTTCAGCACGTCTTCGACGTCGGAAGCGTACAGCGCAGCCTTGAATTGCTCGGTGAACTGGTAGCTACCGCCCAATACGTTGATCGACTTCAATCCGCCGCTGTCACGGCCTTCAGCGCTTTTTCGCGATTCGGCGGTGAAGCGACCGGCGTCCAGTTGCAGGCCTTTGATCTCTTTGGAGGTGATCAAGGTGCCGGTGTAGCTTTCCGGCAGCAGGCGCGAGTTGTCGTAGTTCAGCACCGGCAGGGCCGGCATCTGGTCGCCGTAGGTCAGGGTGGTGCTGGACAGGCGGAACTTGATTGCTGCGCCGCCTTTGGACAGGTCGTCCGCCGGCTGGCCGCTGTCGCCCTTTTTGAAGAAATCGATGCCTTGCGCGCCGCTACGGTCTTCGCTGCGCTCCAGGTTCAGTGCGTACAACCCGAAAGCGTCCACACCCACGCCCACGGTGCCTTGGGTGAAACCGGACGAGAACGTGCCGATGGCCGCCTGGCCCCACTCGGATTTATCCGGGTTGCCGTCTTTGAAGTCACGGTTCATGTAGGCGTTGCGCAGCAGCACTTTGAGGCTGCTGTCTTCAACAAAACCCTTGGATTCGGCCTGGTCGTTAGCCATGGCCTGTGTAGCACTCAACATCCCCAGAGCGATCAGGCTGATTCGCTTGTTCAACATCGTGTTCTTTTCCTTATTTCCGGTTGATACGCGCTGTGTCGAACGGCCGAAACGGCGCTATCGCGCTCTTTTTTCATGACGAAAACAAAAAGGCCCGCCCACGATTTCTCGCGGCGGGCCTTCTTATAATTTTTGATCGTGGCGGTCGGCCACAGGCGTTGTGGCCGAATCGTAGCTGCGCCCTCAACGATGTGTCAATTTCATGAATCTTCTAAAAACAGGCGAAAACCGTCTAAGAAATTGCTTTACGCGGCAGGAATATTCAATCAACGCAGCCATCGAGGCCACAGGCTGCTACGGAAATATTTGCGTCCTGATCAGGGAGCAACTGACTCAGCCACTGCGCAAATGCCTGGGGTTTGCCCAGCCATGGCCCGATATCGATCAGGGTGAACTGGTCATTGTGCTCAAGCGCCAGGGTCGGAAAGCCCTGCCCGCCAACCTTGGCCAAAAGAGCCCGACTGTTCCTGATATGGCCTTCGGTGTCGGCCGCCCTGAAAGCCCTTTCGAAGGCTTCGCGGTCCAGCCCCATGCCGTGGGCAAGTTCAAACAGTACCGATTCGTCGGCGATGCGGCGCCCCTCCACGTAGTGAGCACTCTGCAAACGCCCCAACAACTCCAGCCCGCGACCGGTCATTTGCTCGGCAGCCAGCACCGCAGCGATGGGTGGCGCCGAGTCGAACACGGCGGTGTGATCACGCAGCAAACCTTCGAAATAGGCTTCACCGAACGGCTGCCCGCTGTATTCGGCAATGCGCCGGTCGTGGGGAATGACGTAATTGCGCAGTTGTGGCGAAACCTTTTGCCGATTGGCCCCCGTCATCATGCCGCCGCCGTGGGCAATCACGGGCAGCACAGCCTGGGCGGCCTGCAACAGCGGTTTGGCGCCGTAGCACCAACCACACAAGGGGTCGTAGATGTAATGCAGGATCATGGGAAGGCTCCGACAGGAATTCAGGAAAATTCGATGTCGGCAGGTTAGTGCCGCAGCGGCCCCGGAAAAACGCCGGATTGGCTTTCAGTCTGTTGCTTGAATCGGTCGAATGGTTGCGTCTCAAAACCCTGTGGGAGCTCGCGATAGCGGTGATTGCATGAATCTGCGCGCAAAAAAAAGCGCTGCCATCCCGGCAGCGCTTTTTCTTGTTCAATCCGTTGTTGTTCTTCTTATCCTTCCATCACATCCCACAACGCATCCAGTTCCGCCTCGCTGAATAAACCAGCAGGGTAACGCTCGATCATCGTCCGGCGCGGATCAGTTTCGCTGATCTGACGCATTCCATTGGACTTGAACCAGTGCGCCAGGATCTGGAGCGATTCGCTATTTACTGCCAGGGGATGCAACGCCTTGTCGCTCACTACGTTCACTTCGGCGTTCATTTCAGCGCTCTCTCCCGGTTTGTGAGCGGCTAACTTATCCAAGGTTTATGACAGAACATCGAAGTCCTCCCCACCCCGAGTTACAACAGCAGAGATACAAGAGCTGTGCCAAGGTTTCTGAAGTGTGGCCAAGCGGATACAAAAAAGCCCGCAGGCCTGTAGGGCCGCGGGCTCCGTGCAACGCTGGTGGCTGATCGACAGCCTGAGGGATTTTGCAATCAACTCAAGCTGTTACGGCTTCACTCACTCCTTGTGCGGAGCGGGTTGCTGCTGGGTAAGGCAGTGAATATTGCCGCCCCCCAGTAACAGTTCGCGACCAGGTACCATCACCACTTCATGCTGTGGGAACAGGTTCTGCAAGATTTCCTTTGCCGGGCCATCCTGCGGGTCGTCAAAGCTCGGCGCGATGATGCCGCCGTTGACGATCAGGAAGTTCACGTAGGAACCGGCCAGACGAACAGTAGGATTACGTTCCTGCGTACCATCGACTGGATCGACTCCGGCGCACTCTTCTTCGGTCGCAAACAGCGGACCCGGGATCGGCATCTTGTGCACTGTAAATGGGCGACCCTTGGCGTCGGTGCTGCTTTGCAGCACTTTCATCGCTGCCTGGCAGCGCGGGTAGTTCGGGTCCTGTGGATCATCGGTCCAGGCCAGCAGCACTTCACCCGGGCGCACGTAGCAGCAGAAGTTATCCACATGGCCATCGGTTTCGTCGTTGAACAAGCCATCCGGCAGCCAGATGACTTTATCCACAGCCAGGTTCGCGCTCAGGACCGCTTCGATTTCTGCGCGATTCATGTGCGGGTTGCGATTGCGGTTGAGCAGGCATTCTTCGGTGGTGATCAGGGTGCCTTCGCCGTCGACGTGAATCGAACCGCCCTCAAACACGAAGCCTTCGGTGCGGTAGCGTGGGCTGCGCTCGATCTCGAGGATCTTGCCGCCGACCTGCGAGTCACGGTTCCACGGCGAATACAGGCCACCGTCAAAACCGCCCCAGGCATTGAAGTCCCAGTTCACGCCACGGACTTCGCCACTGTTGTTGATGACGAAGGTCGGACCGGAGTCGCGAACCCAGGCGTCGTCGCTGGACATTTCCACCACACGAATATTCGGCACGTCCAGACGGGCGCGGGCGTTTTCGTACTGGCCGGCGGAAACCGCCACGGTCACTGGCTCGAAACGGGCGATGGCCTTGGCCACTGCCACATGGGCGGCTTGTGCCGGTTTGCCACCCAGGCGCCAGTTGTCCGGGCGCTCGGGCCAGATCATCCAGGTCTGGGTTTGGGGTGCCCATTCGGCTGGCATGTAGAAGCCGTCGGCGCGAGGGGTGCTGTTCAACGTGGTCATGGCTCAGGACTCCGGAGTGACTTTGATACCTGACAGAAATGGAAGCGCATTGGTACACGCCGTGGACTGGCCACTTTATATCCGATAAATATCGGCTTTTAAAGCACCTTACATCCACCGTTACAAAAACAGTCGATAAAAAGCCGATATCAATCGAACTAAAACCACCTCCCCTGTGGGAGCGGGCTTGCTCGCGAAAGCGGCATTCGAGGCGCAATATTTGCGTCGGATGTACCGGCCTCTTCGCGAGCAAGCCCGCTCCCACATTGGCCCGCATTTACAGAGGGAGGTGTTTACAGGCCCTCTGCGAGCACCTTCGACAGCATGTCCACGAAGAAATCCACGCTCTGGCGCGAGGTGACCATCGGCGGCTTGATCTTGAGGATGTTCAGGTAATCGCCGGTCGGCTGCATGAAGATCCCCAGCTCGCGCAAGCGGTCGCACAGTGCGGTGGTTTCTTCGGTGGCCGGCTCCAGGGTTTCGCGGTTGCGGATCAGTTCGACGCCCAGGTAGAAACCGGAACCGTGCACCGCGCCCACTAACGGATGAATATCGATCAACGCTTCGAGGCGCCTCTTGAAGTGTCCGCCAACGACCTGGGCGTTCTCCCAGAGTTTTTCCTCTTGCATCACATCCAGCACGGCCATGCCGACCTGGCAGCTGACCGGGCTGCCACCGGCGGACGAGAAAAAGTAACCCTCGGCCTCCAGTGCCTCGGCGATTTCCCGGCGGGTGATGACCGCGCCCAGTGGCTGGCCGTTACCCATGCCCTTGGCCATGGTGATGATGTCCGGCACCACACCCTGCTCTTCGAAGCCCCAGAAGAAATCGCCCATGCGCCCGTAGCCCACCTGCACTTCGTCGGCGATGCACACGCCGCCCCTGGCCCGGACCATTGCATAGACTTGTTTCAAATAACCTGGTGGCAGCGAGATACCGCCGGCATTGCCGTACACCGGTTCGCAGATGAAACCGGCCAGTTGGCGATTCTGCTCGGCGATTTTCGCCAGGTTGTGTTCGACGCTGCGCACATAATCCGGCGCGCTGTCTGGGCCACGGAATTCACCGCGATAGGTGTTTGGCGCCGTCACCGGGTGCACCCAGTCCGGGCGGCTGCTCAAGGCCTTGGGGTTGTCGGCGATCGAGGTCGACACCGAATCCGCGCCCACCGTCCAGCCGTGATAGGCCTCCAGCACGCTGAGCATGTCACGGCCGCCGCTGTAGGCCCACGCCAGGCGAATCGCCAGGTCGTTGGCCTCGCTACCGCTGTTGACCAGGAACACGCGGTCCATACCGTCAGGGGACAGCTTCAGCAAACTTTCGGAGAACTCGGCCACAGCTGCGTAATTGAAGCGCGAGTTGGTGTTGAGCAATGACCACTGGCGACTGGCGACGGCGGCCATGCGTGGATGGCCGTGGCCCAATACCGCGACGTTGTTGAGCATGTCGAGGTAGGAACGGCCCTGCATGTCGATCAAATGGTTGCGCCAGCCGCGTTCGATGCGCGGCGGATCAACGTAATAGTGTTTTTGCGTGCGGGCGAAGCTGGCATCGCGCCGGGCCAGCAAGGTCGGGCCGTCGAGCTCGGCTTCGGCATCACAGGCCAGCCCGAGCAACGCAGCCGGCGATGGGCACAACGCTTGCCAGGCCGCCGCGCGCGAAGGAGTACAGAACAACGGCGCATTGATCGACGCGCCACGGCACAACTGCACGATCAAAGGCCCGCTGACCGAACCCAGTACCTGGCCTTTGACCAGGGCCGCGCCGCTGTGCAGCGACGGCGTGACGCCCCAAAGCCGCACACTCAATTGCGGACCGTCCAGTTGCAGCACGCCCGCCGATGGGTGATGCACCACCCCGGCAAACGGTGCTTCGACCGCCGTGCCCTGAGGCACACGCAACTCGACGTGCAACGGGCAAGTGTCAGGTTCAGCGGCGCTGTCCGGGCGGGTGTGGGACAGGCGGTATTGCCCGTAACGACTGGCCGCCAGGCCATGCGCCGCGGCCGCCTCATCCAGCAGGCGCTGATCGACGCCCTCCTGCTCCCAGTTCCCGGCCTCGAAATGCGGACTGAGCACGCCCAGGTCGGTCAGCGCGAACTCACGCCCCACCAGGTTCGGCAACAGCGGCGCGAAGCCTTCGCTGCCAATGGTGGGCAGGTTCTGGCCGACGGCGGTGAGGATCGCCGCTTCCATCAACGCCAACGGCACCGACGTGGCCACACGGAAGATTTCCCATTCATGGACCAGATTGTCGCGGCTGTAGGCGTTGCCCGGATCGATGCTGACCTGCTGTTCGCCGCTGAGCACCAACACCGCCGCGCGGGCGACGATCAACGGCCACAACGCCAGCAGCTCTTCGTGCTGCAACGGATTGACCGCGTGATACGCCTGGATTGCCGGCAAAATGCAGAACGGATCGCCCTCGCCATGATGCAGCAGCGCGGCACAGGTCACCGACAGATCGGTAATGCGCCAGGTGCGCACCAGGTCGCCGAAATCGATCACGCCTTGCAGCTGCCAATGGCGCTGCGCATCGCGCTGCCACACCACGTTGTCGTCGGTGATGTCCATGTGGATGGCCTGCACCGGCAGTTTGTCCTGCAATGGCTGCAGATGCCGCTCGGCTTGCCCGGACGCATCGACGATCAGTTTGCGCTGGGCTTCATCCTTGATCACCGGCAACAAATGCGCGATCAGGGCGTGAGCATGGCGGGCGTCCCATTGCAGGGTTCGCACCAGACCCGGATGGTCGAAATCCGCCAGGGCCAGGTCCATTTCACCGCACAGGCGACCGAAGCCAGACACCACCGTCGGGTTGAAATAGCCGAGGCTCGTCAGCGGCTGGCCTTCGATGTAATCGAGCAGGCGAACGTGCACTGCCTGGCCCCCCACATCCAGCGACAGCAGGTCTGCGCCGTTTTTCGCCGCGATAACACGCGGCACCTGTACATCAGGGTGTTCGCCCAGATGCTTGAGCCCGGCATGTTGTGCCTGAAGCTCCAGTACCGAGTAGTCGCCACGGCAGATTTTCAGGACGAAACGTCCCCGCTCGCTGTCGACACGGTAGTTCAGGTCTTGCTGGCTGCCAAGGGCCTGCAACTTGCCGCTGAACCCGTAATGTTCTTCCAGCAGCCCTAGCGCTTGCTCCGCAGTCACCTGCGGGCTGGGCAAACTGGCGCGATGAATCAACGTGGCGAGCGGCATACAACGACCCCTGAAATTTTATTAGGCGCCTATATCGCCACTGGTTCGGGCGATACGCAACCCCCCGGAAGCTGGTATGAGGGCATTTGTGGGAGCGGGCTTGCTCCGGTACTCGCCTCGAATGGCGCTTTGCGCAAGAATGGCGGCCATCAAACGCCTGTTACTGGAGAAACACCATGAATGTAGTGACCACCGACCTGCCCGGTGTTCTGATCCTCGAACCCAAGGTCTTTGGTGACGAACGTGGTTTCTTCTACGAGAGCTTCAACGCCAGGGCTTTCAAAGAGGCCACCGGACTGGACACTGAATTCGTTCAAGACAATCACTCCCGTTCGCAGAAGGGCGTGCTGCGCGGTCTGCATTACCAACTGGAAAATACCCAGGGAAAACTGGTTCGCGTCACGGTCGGTGAAGTGCTGGACGTCGCCGTAGACATCCGTCGCAGCTCACCGCACTTCGGTAAATGGGTCGCTGTGCGCCTGTCTGCCGACAATCATCGCCAGCTCTGGGTCCCGGAAGGTTTCGCCCACGGGTTCGTGGTGTTGAGCGAATTTGCCGAGTTCCTTTACAAAACCACCGACTACTACACGCCATCGGCCGAGCGCAGCATTCGCTGGGACGACCCGGACCTGGCCGTCGACTGGCAACTGCAAGGCACGCCGCAGCTGTCGGCGAAAGATCAGGCCGGGGTATTTTTCAAGGATGCCGACGTCTTTGCCTGATAGGCCGGCTGAAGCTCGCCGATCAAGATGCAGCTGACCCAAGGCGGGCAAGCCTAGGCATAATGCGCCTGTACCCACAGGCGCATGCTGCTCATGAAACCGACTCTCCCCTCCAGACCCCGTTGGCGCAGCCTGGCCCTGCTGGCACTGTGCCTGGCGCCGTTGCTGTGGCCGCTGGAGCATCTCGCCGAGCGTTATTATCGCAGCGAGCTGGCCAGTCAGAATCGTCAGACCCTCGACCTCTACGTCGCCAACCTCCTGGGTACCTTGCATCGCTATGAAGTGTTGCCGCAGATCCTCGGCGACCTGCCGGCCTTGCGCGCCGTGCTCGGTGCGCCGGACGATGGCGTCACCCAAGGCAACGCCAACCGCCTGCTGAAAAACATCGCCACCCAGACCGGTGCCGAAGTCATGTACCTGATGGACGCCACTGGCAAGACCTTGGCGGCCTCCAACTGGGACAAACACGACAGCTTCGTCGGGCGCAACTTTTCCTTCCGGCCGTATTTCAGCGAAGCCATGGCCGGGCGGCTCGGGCGCTTTTTCGGCCTGGGCACGACCTCCGCCAAGCGCGGTTACTTCTTCGCCGCCGGCGTGCGCGATGGCGAAAAAATCGTTGGCGTGCTGGTGGTCAAGGTCGACCTCGACCACACCGAAAGCCTGTGGGGCAAAACCCCGGAACAGCTGCTGCTGACCGACCACAATGGCGTGGTCATTCTCACCTCGCGCCCGGAGTGGCGATTCCGCTCGACCCGCCCGTTGAACGAGGACGAAAACAAAGCCATCACGGCGATCCAGCCCTATCCAACCCGCGATCCACAACCGCTGAAGCTCAACCCCAACGCCTGGCTGACCCAGACCCAGCAGATCGCCGAAACCGGCTGGGACGTCAGCATCCTCGCCCCGCGCACCTTGATCGACCGCCCGGTGCGCACGGTGGTGGCCATCGGTGGCGCAGCGTTGCTGGTGTTGATGCTGCTGCTCGGCCTGATGATGCAGCGCCGTCGCCATTACCTCGACCGCATCGCTTTCGAAGCCAAGGCCCGCCGCGAGCTGGAAGGTCGGGTCGCCGAGCGCACCAGCGACCTCGAAGGCCTGAACCGGCGCCTGAAACAGGAAGTGCTGGAACGCGAACAGGCCCAGCAGGAGCTGGTACGCGCCCAGGATGATCTGGTGCAGGCCGGCAAATTGTCGGCACTGGGCACCATGTCGGCGAGCATCAGCCACGAACTCAATCAGCCGCTGGCAGCGATTCGCAGCTACGCGGAAAACGCCGAAGTATTGCTCGATCACCAGCGCACCGACGATGCCCGCGGCAACCTCAAGCTGATCAGCGAATTGACCGGTCGCATGGCCTCGATCATCGCCCACCTGCGCGCCTTTGCCCGGCGCGACCGCCACGCCCCGGAAAGCGTCGCCCTGCAACCGGCGCTGGACGATGCGCTGGCCTTGCTGGCCAAGCGTCGACGCAGCATGGAAGTCGAACTGATCCGCGACTTGCCCGCCGCCACCCTGTGGGTCGAAGCCGGGGAAACCCGCTTGCGCCAGGTACTCGGCAATCTGCTGGCCAACGCGCTGGATGCCCTGACGGAAAAAGGCCCGCCACGTAAACTCTGGCTCAGTGCCCAATCCACGGCCGATGGCGTCAACCTGTACATTCGCGACAATGGCCCCGGCTTTTGCATGGAAGCCCTTGGGCGCGCCAGCGAGCCGTTCTACACCACCAAGACCCGCACCCAGGGCCTCGGTTTGGGGCTGGCGATTTGCGAAACCCTGATGCGCGCCTTCGGCGGTGAACTGTCGTTCGCCAACCACAAGGAGGGCGGCGCCCTGATTACCCTGAAGCTGCGCGCAGGCGCACCGGGCGTGAGCCTGCAACCGTCCGAGGACCGAAGTGCATGACCATCGACAACCGCATTCAGGTCGTGTTGATCGACGACGATCCCCACTTGCGCCAGGCCTTGAGCCAGACGCTGGACCTGGCCGGCCTGAAAATCCTGCCGCTGGCCGAAGCCAAGGGCCTGGCCGCGCAACTTGAACGCGACTGGCCGGGGGTGGTGGTCAGCGACATCCGCATGCCCGGCATGGACGGTCTCGAACTGTTGACCGAACTGCATGCCCAGGACCCGGAGCTACCGGTGCTGTTGATCACCGGCCACGGCGATGTGCCACTGGCGGTGCAGGCCATGCGCGCCGGGGCCTATGACTTTCTGGAAAAACCCTTCGCCAGCGACGCTCTGCTCGACAGTGTGCGCCGCGCATTGGCCCTGCGCCGGTTGGTGCTGGACAACCGCAGCCTGCGGCTGGCCTTGAGCGACCGCAACGAGCTGAGCACGCGGCTGGTTGGCCACTCACCTTCGATGCTGCGCCTGCGCGAGCAGATCGGCGCCCTGGCGGCGACCAGGGCCGACGTGCTGATCCTCGGCGAAACCGGCGCTGGCAAAGAAGTCGTGGCCCGGGCGCTGCACGATTTATCAAGCCGTCGCAACGGTCCGTTCGTGGCGATCAACGCCGGTGCCTTGGCTGAATCAGTGGTCGAAAGCGAGCTGTTCGGCCACGAGCCCGGCGCCTTCACTGGCGCGCAGAAACGCCGCATCGGCAAGTTCGAATTCGCCAATGGCGGCACGCTGTTCCTCGATGAAATCGAAAGCATGAGCCTGGATGTGCAGGTCAAATTGCTGCGCTTGCTGCAAGAGCGGGTGGTTGAACGCCTGGGCGGCAACCAACTGATCCCGCTGGACATCCGCATCATCGCCGCCACCAAGGAAGACCTGCGCCAGGCAGCGGATCAGGGGCGTTTCCGTGCCGACCTGTATTACCGTCTGAACGTCGCGCCGCTGCGGATTCCACCGCTGCGCGAACGGGGCGAAGATGCGCTGATGCTGTTCCAGCATTTTGCCGATGAAGCCAGTGCCCGCCACGGCTTGCCGCCCCATGAACTGCAACCGGGACAACGTGCCTTGCTGCTGCGCCACACCTGGCCCGGCAACGTGCGCGAGCTGCAAAATGCCGCCGAGCGTTTTGCCCTCGGGCTGGAACTGGCCCTCGACAACAGCACGCCGGAAGGCGGCGTTGGCAACAGGGTCGAAGTCGTCAGCGGCGGTTTGAGCGAGCAAGTGGAGAACTTCGAAAAAACCCTCATCGCCGCCGAACTGGCACGCTCGCACAGCTCCGTGCGCAGCGTCGCCGAAGCCCTTGGCATTCCGCGCAAGACCCTGCATGACAAACTGCGCAAGCACGGTCTGAGTTTCGCCGACAGTGGAGCCTCGGCCCACCCTGACGACCTCGACTGAGCTACCGTCCAATCATCCACTTCACGCTAGAGGCCCCTGAATGAGCCGCGACAGTCGACAACTGGAATCCGTTCTCCATCACGACATTCCCCTCACCCGGGACATGGGCCTCAAAGTGCTCGACTGGCATGACCAGCAACTGCGCCTGCACTTGCCGCTGGAAGCCAACGTCAACCACAAGAGCACCATGTTCGGCGGCAGCCTGTATTGCGGCGCGGTCCTGGCCGGTTGGGGCTGGCTGCATTTGCGCCTCAAGGAAGAAGGCATTACCGACGGGCACATCGTGATTCAGGAAGGGCAGATCAGCTATCCGCTCCCGGTGACGGGCGATGCCAACGCCATTTGCCAGGCGCCGGACCCGGTGATCTGGAAGAAATTCCTGACCACCTTCCAGCGATACAGCCGAGCGCGGTTGACGCTGCATACACGGGTCGTCAATGAAGGCCGTGATGAGGATGCGGTGAGGTTTGTCGGGCAGTACGTGTTGCACCGCTGAACTTCAGATCGGTAAGAAACCCTGTGGCTAGGGAGCTTGCTCCCTAGCCACAAAAAGGTGTGAATCTCAGGAGCGTGCCAGTTCCAACAACTTCTCCCGCCAAGCCGCCTTCGCCGGCAGCGCCAGAAAGAATGCGTTCAACAGCGACTCCCGCGCCGGATAGCTGAACGGCTCACCGCTCAACTCCAGCACTTCACCACCCGCGCCTTCCAGCACACCTTGCGCTGCCGCCGTGTCCCACTGGGAAGTCGGTGCCAGGCGCGGATAACAATCCGCCGCCCCTTCGGCCAGCAGGCAAAACTTCAGCGAACTGCCGATATTGGCCAGTTGCAGCTCGCCAAGGCTGGCGCTCAACCCGGCCAGCAAGCGCTCCTGCTCCGGGCTCGAATGGCGACGACTGGCCACCACGGTGAACGACTCGCCGGGCGCCAACGCCTCACGCACCTTGATCGCCACAGGCGTGCCACCTTTATCGCCACGCCAGGCGCCGAGTCCCGCACCACCGACGTAAAAACGCCCGTTGGTCGGCATCGACACTACACCGAACACCACCCGACCGTTTTCGATCAGAGCGATGTTGACGGTGAACTCTTCGCTGCCGTTGATGAACTCCTTGGTGCCATCCAGCGGATCGACCAGCCACCAACGCTGCCATCCGGCCCGCAGGCTTTGGGGAATGTTGGCGTCCTCTTCGGAGAGCACCGGGATGCTCGGATCGAGCGCCGTCAGCCCGGCCAGAATCAGGTGGTGCGCGGCCAGGTCGGCAGCAGTCACTGGCGAGTCATCAGCCTTCACCGTGACGGCCGTGCCTGTGCGCCAGAACGGCAGGATCGCATCACCGGCCTGCAAGGCCAGTTCAATGACCGGCGCCATCAACGGATGCGGGAAATTCATGGCTGGAACGCTCCGCGCTGAGTCAACAGGTCTCGGGCCAGGTACAGCGCCGCCAAGGCACGGCCTTCGGTAAATTGCGGGTTTTGTGCCAGCGCCGAGAGTTCACGCAGATTGACCTTGTCCACTCGCATCGGCTCTGGCTCGTCGCCTTCCAGACGCGCTTCGTAGAGGTCGGTGGCCAGCACCACTTGGATCTTCTGGCTCATGTAACCGGGGGACAGCGACAATTCGGTCAGGTGCTCCAGCTGCCGTGCGCCAAAACCGGCCTCTTCCTTGAGCTCGCGCTCGGCTGCCGCCAGCACGTCTTCACCCGGCTCGATCAACCCCTTGGGCAATGACATTTCGTATTCATCCGTGCCGCCGCAATACTCCTCGACCAGCACCGCATGCTCGGCATCGAGCATCGCCACGATCATCACCGCGCCGTACCCGGCACCCTTGCCGACCAGGCGTTCATACGTGCGCTCCACGCCGTTGGAAAAGCGCAGCTTCAGCTCTTCCACGCAGAACAATCGACTGGTGGCGACAATTTCGCGGGCGAGTATGGTGGGTTTCTGGCGCATGCAAAGCTCCTTGGCGTGAACGCGCTACTATAACGCGGCTTTCCCGATTGTTTACGCCAGAAATCTTTCTACTGCCCGAGACGCTGCCATGCCTTCATTACCCTGGTCCGACATCGATACCGTTCTGCTGGACATGGACGGCACGCTGCTGGACCTGCATTTCGACAACCACTTCTGGATGGAGCACCTGCCCCAGCGTTACGCCGAACTGCACGGGGTCAGCCGGGCCATGGCCGAGATGGAATTGCAGCCTTTGTTCGAGCGCAATGCCGGCCAGTTGCAGTGGTACTGCCTGGACTTCTGGAGCGCCGAACTGAAGCTGTCGGTACGCGACCTGAAACTGGAAACCGCGCACCTGATCGCCCTGCGCCCGGATGCCGACACCTTTCTGGCGGCGATCAAACGGGCCGGCAAGCGCGTGGTGCTGATCACCAATGCCCATCGGGATGCGCTGTCGTTGAAGCTGGAAAAAATCGAACTGGCGCCCTACTTCGAGCGCTTGATCAGTTCCCATGACTACGGCTTCCCCAAGGAAAACCCGCAGTTCTGGGATGCGCTGCAAGCCGATATCGATTTCGATCCGGCGCGCAGCCTGTTCATCGACGACACCTTGCCGATCCTGCGCAGCGCACGGGACTTTGGCGTAGCGCATTTACTGGCCGTGCGCGAGCCTGACAGCCGCAAGGGGCCGAAGGACACGGCGGAGTTTGCGGCGGTCGGGGATTATCGGGATTTGATTGCGGGGCTTTGAACCTGGCGCGGTCAATGTGGCGAGGGGGCTCGCCCCCGTTCGGCTGCGCAGCAGTCGCCATTCAGCTGACGCGATCTATCGGAAAGAACGCATTGGCCGAATTAGGAGTGCTTCGCACTCCAACGGGGGCAAGCCCCCTCGCCACAGGTTTGGTGTTACTCAGGAATCCGCAACGACTGCCCCGGATAGATCTTGTCCGGGTGCGACAGCATCGGTTTGTTGGCTTCAAAAATCTTGTTGTACTGGTTGGCACTGCCATACACAGCCAAGGATATGGCGCTGAGGGTGTCGCCCTTTTTCACGACCACGAAGCGCGCGGCAGCAACGACAGGCCCGGTCACGGCAATCTGATCATCCACGCTGCCAACCCCGGCGATGTTGCCCACCGCCAGCAGGATTTTTTCCTTCTCTTCCTGACTCGCCACTTCACCGGTCACCGTGACCTTGTCACCCTCGACCGTCGCCTGCACATTCGGGTTGCCCAAGCCGACCTTGCTGATGTGCGCCTTCAATTGCTCACTGGCATTGGCGTTGCCTGGCGTCAGCAAATCCAGCAGTTTTTCGCCCGCTTCCTTCACAAAGCTCAAAAGACTCATGGTGCACTCTCCTTGGGTTTCGGATTCCAGACGCCAAAGCCTAGACCACGGTCGTCACCTGCGAATCCAACCCGACCAATGACCCCGCATGCGATAGAATCCGCACCTTCCCACCCCCTGGAGCGCAGATGGACATCAAGCAGCTGAAATTCCTCATCGCGCTCGACGAAACCCGTCATTTCGGCCAGGCCGCCGCCCGCTGCCACATCACCCAGCCGACCCTGTCCATGCGCCTGCGCAGCCTCGAAGAAGAGCTCGACCTGCCACTGGTCAATCGCGGTCAGCGCTTCGAAGGCTTCACCGCGCCGGGCGAGCGGGTGCTGGCCTGGGCGCGCACCGTACTGGCGGCCTACGACGGCTTATACGCCGAGGCGGCCGCCTGTCGCGGCAATCTGGTCGGTACGTTGCGGCTGGGTATGGTGCCGCTGTCGAGCTTCGATCCGCTGCCACTGATGCAACGCTTGCACGCCGATCACCCGAACCTGCGTTTCGAACTCTCGGCCCTGAGTTCGGAGCAGATCCTCGAGCAACTGGCGAACAATCGCCTGGACCTCGGTGTTTCCTATCTGGAGCGCCTCGACACCGAACACTTCGACTCTCTGGCCTTCAGCGAAACCCGCATGGGTCTGCTCTACGATCAACGCTTCTTCACCTTTGGCGAGGCGCCGCTGAGCTGGGAATCGTTGATCGAACTGCCACTGGGCATGCTCACCAGCGGCATGCATTTTCGCCAATCCATCGACCATAACTTCCACAGCCGCGGCCTCACCCCACAACCGTTGTTGCAGACCGATGCCGTGCATCAACTGTTACAAGCCGTGCACGGCGGCCTGTGTTGCGCCGTGATGCCATTGGACGGTGGCCTCGAAGGGCTGACCGAACACTTGCGCCTGCAACCGATCGAAAACGCCCAGACCCTTGGCCGCCTGGGGCTGATCATGCGTCGCAGCGCGCCACGCTCGGCGCTTGCAGAAGCCTGTTTCGCGCTCTATCAGCAATCGCTGATCGGTGCTTGATCGACGGTATCTATCGGTAGATCAGTATTAGCGATTAGACGTGACAACTTGCCGCGCCTAGTCTTAAAGCTGATCAAACCGCCGGTGATGCCATGAACACCAAGCGCCCAGCCTGCGCGGCGCCTGCCCTCGAAACGCCCGCGCCCGCCGCCAGCCAGACGTACAGCTACAGCAACCTTGAATACTCGGAATCGGACAGCACCGCGCTGGCCGAGGAAGTCGCGCTGGCGATTGCCTACAACGGCATCAGCCAGGCGGTCATGCTGGTAACGCCCACGGACCTGGAAGATTTCATCGTCGGCTTCAGCCTGGGCAGCGGCATCATCCAGGACGCCACGGATATCTACGACCTGCAACTTAGCGGCTCGGGGTCGGCGCAATACGCGCAAGTGACCATCGCCAACCGCGCCTTCTGGAACCTCAAGCAGCAGCGTCGGCAACTGGCCGGCACCAGCGGTTGCGGGTTGTGCGGTGTGGAAGCGGTCGAGCAGGCACTGCCGGACCTTCAGGTATTGCCCGGCGCCCCGTTGCCGCCGGTCGAATGGCTTGATGGCCTGCGCGAGCGCATCGGCGCCTTCCAGCCGTTGGGCCAACATTGCGGTGCGGTGCATGCCGCAGTGTTCATGAATGACAAGGGCGAGTTACTGCTCGGCCGCGAAGACATCGGCCGGCACAACGCCCTCGACAAACTGATCGGCGGATTGATCCGCCAGAAGATCCCGACCGCTGGCGGCCTGGCGATTGTCACCAGCCGCTGCAGCCTCGAACTGATCCAGAAAGTCTTGCGTGCCGGCATCCAGACCCTGGTCAGCCTGTCGTCACCCACCGGCCTGGCCGTGCAATGGGCCCGTCGCCACAACCTCAATCTCATCCATCTGCCACAGAAGAATGCACCGCGGGTCTACAGCCCAACGTTGGAGAATCAAGCGTGAGTCAACACCGTCAAGCCGATCAGAAACCCGTCCCTCGCTACAAGCCCTACAAAGGCGCGGCCGGTGGCTGGGGCGCACTGATCAGCGTGGCCCAGGCCTGGTTGACCAGCGACAACGCGCTGAAAAACCTGCGCATGATGCTCAAGACCAACAAGAACGGCGGCTTCGACTGCCCTGGTTGCGCCTGGGGCGATTCCCTGGAAGGCGGCATGGTGATGTTCTGCGAGAACGGCGCCAAGGCGGTGAACTGGGAAGCGACCAAACGCCGTGTCGATGCCGGATTCTTCGCCAAACACAGCGTCACTTCGCTGCTGGAGCAAAGCGACTATTGGCTCGAATATCAGGGCCGCCTGACCGAACCGATGAGCTACGACGCCGAGACCGATCGCTACAAGCCGATCAGTTGGGACGCCGCATTCGCCCTGATCGCCAGGCATCTGAACGGCCTGTCGAGCCCCGATCAGGCCGAGTTCTACACCTCGGGACGCGCCAGCAACGAAGCGGCGTACCTCTATCAGCTGTTCGTGCGCGCCTACGGCACCAACAACTTCCCTGACTGCTCGAACATGTGCCACGAGGCCAGCGGTGTCGCGATGTCGCAAAGCGTCGGGGTCGGCAAAGGCACCGTGACCTTCGACGACTTCGAACACGCCGATGCGATTTTCGTCTGGGGCCAGAACCCCGGCACCAACCACCCACGGATGCTCGAACCGCTGCGCGAAGCGGTGAAACGTGGCGCGCAAGTGGTTTGCATCAACCCGCTCAAGGAGCGTGGCCTGGAGCGCTTCCAGCATCCGCAGCACGCGATCGAAATGCTCACCAACGGCGACAAGCCGACCAACACAGCGTTCTTCCGCCCGGCCTTGGGTGGCGACATGGCGATCATGCGTGGCATGGCGAAATTCCTCCTGCTGTGGGAGCGCGACGCGCAGAAAACCGGCACCCCGGCGGTGTTCGACCACGACTTCCTCAACGAGCACAGCGTCAACGTGCTGGATTACCTGGCCGTCATCGACGACACCCCGTGGGAGCAGATCGTCGAGCAGTCCGGCCTGAGCCTGGTGGAAATCGAGCAAGCCGCGCGCATGTACGCCAAGGGCAAGAACGTGATCATGTGCTGGGCCATGGGCATCACCCAACACCGCCATTCGGTGGCGACCATCCAGGAAATCGCCAACCTGATGATGCTGCGCGGCAACATCGGCCGGCCGGGTGCCGGCCTGTGCCCTGTGCGTGGCCACAGTAACGTGCAGGGCGACCGGACCATGGGCATCAACGAACGCCCTCCTGTCGCGTTCCTCGATGCCCTGGAGCGGCGCTTCCAGTTCAAGTTGCCACGCGACAACGGCCACAACGTGGTCGAGGCGATTCATGCGATGGCTGAAGGCCGGGCGAAAGTCTTCATCGGTCTGGGAGGCAACTTCGCCCAGGCCACGCCGGACAGCCCGCGCACGTTCCAGGCCCTGCGAAACTGCGACCTGACCGTGCAGATCAGCACCAAGCTCAACCGCAGCCATTTGACCCACGGCAAGGACGCGCTGATCCTGCCGTGCCTGGGCCGCACCGACATCGATATCCAGACCGAAGGCCCGCAAGCGATAACCGTCGAAGACTCGTTCAGCATGGTCCACGCCTCCAATGGCCAGCTGCAGCCGCTGTCGAACCAGATGCGCTCGGAGCCGGCGATCCTGGCCGGTATCGCTGCCGCGACCCTGGGCAGCCACCCGGTGGACTGGAACTGGCTGGTGGCCGACTACAGCCGCATCCGCGACCTGATCGCCGAGACCATTCCCGGCTTCAAGGACTTCAACGAGAAGATCAAGAACCCTGGCGGTTTCTACCTGGGCAACAGTGCCGGTGCACGCAAGTGGGACACCGCCTCGGGCCGGGCCAATTTCCGCTCGAACGCGCTGCCCAAAGACCTGGTGCACGAACGCACCCGCGCCACCGGTGTGCTACCGGACCTGATCATGCAATCGATGCGTTCCCACGACCAGTACAACACCACCATCTATGGCCTCAACGACCGTTATCGCGGCGTGAAGGGTCAGCGGGACGTGTTGTTCGTCAACGAAGCCGACATCATTCGCCTGGGCTTCAAGCCTGGGCAAAAGGCGGACATCGTTTCGCTCTGGGACGATGGCGTTGAACGTCGGGTAAAAGGCTTCACGCTGCTGGCGTTTGATATCCCGGCCGGGCAAGCGGCGGCCTACTATCCGGAAGTGAACCCGTTGGTGCCGCTGGAAAGCACCGGCGATGGCAGCCATACGCCGACTTCGAAGTTCGTGGCGATCCGGTTGGAGGCAGCGAGTGAGACTGGGCTGATCATGGCCAGGTCGGCGTAACGCTTCGTCTGTGCCGGCCACTTCGCGAGCAAGCCCGCTCCCACATTTGGATCTTCGGCGAACGGAGATTTAAATGTGGGAGCGGGCTTGCTCGCGAATACGGTAGATCAAACAACAAACTTTCCGGACCCTGCACTTTCCTTTCGCCCACAAAAAAGACCGTTTCCTCATGAAAACGGCCTTTGCGAAGTAGTAAAAGACCGGCAAAAAAACGTTAAGTTCCGCCCAAAAAACAGTAACTTGCAATATTGTATACAGGTCGTGTTATTCGTCGGATTTCGATTGTCACGCCCATTCCAGAGCCTCAGGATCGCGCCGTCATCCCCTTGAGGTTCCTCCATGAAGTTCTCCTCGATTCTCTTGTTGTCCCTTGGCCTGGTCAGCGGTATTGCGTCTGCTGGCGGCACTACCGAAGCCGGCGTAGGCGGCGCATTGGGCGGGGTTTTAGGCTCGGTCGTCGGTCAGTCGTTAGGCGGCAGTACAGGTTCCACCATCGGCGCGGCCCTGGGTGGCGCGGGTGGTAGCGCCGTCGGCGCAAACAAACACAGCCGTGGCGAAGCAGCCATTGGCGGCGCGTTGGGTGCTGCAGGCGGTAACGTGGTCGGCCGCAGCTTGGGCGGCACCACCGGCAGCCTGATCGGCGCCGCAGCAGGCGGCGGCGCTGGTGGCGCGCTGGGTAACCACATGGGCAAAGAGTACGATAATGATGATGACGGCGATCGTCGTTACTATCGCGGCCATGGTGATCGTCGTTACTACCGTGACGGCCATCCGGGCCGCGGCCATGCCTATGGCCACCGCAAGCATCGCTGGCACGACGACGACTAAGGCATCCATCGCCTAGCTATAACTGGTACATCAAAAATCGCAGCCCAAGGGCTGCGATTTTTTTTGCCTTACTGAACCGCCAGACGCTCCAGCGCCCCACGCAACCCTGCAGGAATCGCCACCGGTTGATTCGACGCACGATCGACAAACACATGCACGAAGCGCCCCGCCGCACAGGCTTCATCTTCCCCTTGCTTGAACACGGCCAGTTCGTATTGCACCGAGCTGTTGCCCAACTTGCCCACCCGTAGACCGATCTCGATGCGATCCGGGAAGGCAATGGAAGCAAAGTAATCACAGGCCGAGCTCACCACGAACCCCACCACCTCACCATGATGGATATCCAGGCCGCCGACTTCGATCAGATAAGTGTTCACCGCCGTATCGAAGAAACTGTAGTAGGTAACGTTGTTGACGTGACCGTAGGCGTCGTTGTCGTGCCAGCGGGTGGTAATGGGCTGGAAGTGGGGGTAGTCGGTGCGCTGGGGCATTAGTGTTGATTCCTGAGTGGGTTCGCCAGTCTAAGGCGAAAACCGCGTTATCGTTCTTCGCGAGCAAGCCCGCTCCCACATTGGATCTTCGGTGAACACAGATTTTGTGTCCGACCGATATCCAATGTGGGAGCGGGCTTGCTCCGGGCGGCGATCCGACGAAGGCGCCCTCACAGGCGCCACAACAATCACTTGTCAGCAAAGCCCTTGCCGGCTGCCGCCAACTCTCCAATCAACCGCGCCGGTTGCCAGTGATCGCCCTGACGCGTCTCAAGGTCCATCAAGCGCCGGTGAATGTCCGCCAACCCTTGCTGATCCGCCCAGGCCATCGGCCCGCCCTTGTCTGCCGGGAAACCGTAACCGTTGAGGTAGACCAGATCGATATCGTGAGCCGACCCGGCGATGCCTTCCTGCAGGATCTTCGCGCCTTCGTTGACCAGTGCCAGCAAGCAGCGCTCGAGAATCTCCTCCGGGCCGATCTCGCGGCGCTGGAACCCCAGGCCTTCACTGACTTCCAGCACCAGCGCATCCACCTGTGGATCATGTTCGGCCTGACGACTGCCCGGTTCATAGTGGTAAAAACCGTTACCACTCTTCTGACCGAAACGTCCCTGCTCACACAAACGGTTATCCACCTGAACTTGCGGCGCATCCTGCCCGATACCGGATAACTGGCGCGCGCGCCATTGCAGGTCGACGCCCACCACATCGAACATGCGGAACGGCCCCATGGCGAAACCGAAGCCTTGCAGCGCTGCGTCCACCTGATAGGGATAAGCGCCTTCCAGCAGCATTTTTCGCGCTTCAAGCACATAGGTGTTGAGCATGCGGTTGCCGATGAAACCGTCGCAATTGCCCGCCACCACACTGACCTTGCCCATGCGCTGGCCGAGCGCCAGTGCCGCGTCGAGCACCGCCGGCGCCGTCTGTGCACCACGGACGATTTCCAGCAGCTTCATGATGTGCGCCGGGCTGAAGAAGTGCAGGCCCAGCACTTGCTGCGGTCGGCGTGTGACCGCAGCAATGGCGTCGATGTCCAGCGCCGAGGTATTGCTGGCCAGAATGGCTTCGGGTTTGAGCAGGTCATCGAGCTCGCGGAAGATTTTCTGCTTGAGCTCGAGGTTTTCGTACACCGCTTCGATGACCAGGTCGACATCGCGGATGGCCGTATAACTATCTGCCGCCGTAACGCGCGCGACACGGGCATCGGCTTCGCTCTGGTCAATGCGGCCCTGGCGCACGTTGTGGGCGTAGGTGTCCGCTACGGTGGCCAGCGCTTGCTCCAGCATTTGCGGATTATTGTCGACCCACTGCACGGCCACTCCGGCGTTGGCCAGGCACATGACAATGCCACGGCCCATGGTGCCCGCGCCGATGACGGCGGCGCGCTGAATATTCGACGGTGTCTGGCTCATGTTTTGTTCTCTTGTTGGCGATCCGAAGACAGCCATCACCATAGTCAGCCACTGGGGTTTTTTGAAATTTACTCCTGTGATGAGCAACATTCAGCGGATGGATATGCCCCTGCGAGGCCCTGAGATTCCTGCTCGCGATATCGGTGTGCCAGTCGCCATCACTGTTGAATGTGCCGGCCTCATCGCGAGCAGGCTCGCTCCCACAAGGGTTGTGGTTCAGCCTGCCAGATGCCGCTGGGCCCACTCCCGCACCCCGGCATACGGATAATCTTCCAGCGCCGCGAACCCGGGAATCGACCGCGCCTTGAGCTTGGTGAACAACGGCACGCTGATCCCGCACAGAAACCGTGTCACGCGTTCAGCCGAGGGCACGTTGCCCGTGTGCTGCTCGTGCCTGTGGATAAAACCGCCACACAGCGCCTCGAAATTCTTATCCACAAGGGCCGGCAACTCCGGTGGTGCCGGTAGCCGCGCCACTTGCCCATGACACACCGAACAATGTCCGCATTGCTGCGGTGCATTGTGGTCACCGAAATACTCGGCCAGGCGATAACCCAGGCAGCGGTCGGTGGCGAACAGGTCCAGCATCGCGTGAATCCGCGCGACCTCGGTGCGCTCATGCCGAGTGAAACAGCCGTGCAGTTCCTCGCCCAACGCGACGCTGTCGAACCCGCTTTGCAGCACGCTGTAGACCTCGGTCATCTGCTTGCTTTCCAGCTCCACCCAGCCCTTCTCCTGGAAATAATCCAGCGCCTTGACCACCCGACTGCGCTCGGCCTGATGCTGTTCGTACAACGCCTCGAAATTCACCGTGGCCCAGGTCCGTGCGCGGCTTGAGGTCTGGATGATCGCAGCGACAAAATCCCTGCGCTCGCCTTCGAAACGCGCCAATAGCACCTCGGGCTCCTGCACATACTTGAACCGGTACTCGGCGTAGTACGCGTAGCGCGGGGCGATCAGCCCGCGCAACTCGAGTTGCACCAGCAAGGTCTTGAGCGGCAACTGGCGAATATTGCTCTGATCGGCCAATGGCCCCAGCAGAAATTCCCACTGCCCTTCGGTGGCTGCGGCATGCATCTCGTCAAGCACGCAACGGATGCCATCCAGCTCGGGCGTGTCGCCGTAGACGAAGTTCTCCAGCACGTTGAGGCTGTCGCGGTTGGCCAACACCAGGCAGTCCGACGGCTGCCCGTCACGCCCGGCGCGGCCGATTTCCTGGCTGTAGTTTTCGATGGATTTGGGCAGGTCAAAATGCACCACATTGCGGATGTCACTCTTGTCGATGCCCATGCCAAAGGCGATGGTGGCGACGATGCAATTGGACTGCCCGCCCATGAATCGACGCTGGATCGCTTCCCGTTGCTCATGGGGCAACCCGGCGTGATAAGCCTCGGCCTGAATGCCGTTGCGGTTCAGGTGTTCAGCGATGTGCTCGGCGGTTTTCTGTAAGGTGACATAGACGATGCTCGGCTGGTCCGGACGCTGGCTCATCCACTCGACCAGGCGTCGGCGTTTGTCCGCTCCGCGAACCGGCTCCACCAGCAAATTGAGGTTCGGGCGATAGAAACCGGTGGTCACCACATCGTCGGCGGCGATGGCGAACTTCGCCTGCATGTCGGCGATGACCTTGGGCGTCGCCGTTGCGGTCAGCAGCAACACCTGCGGGATGTTGAACTGGCGTTGATAGTCGGGAAGCTTGAGGTAGTCCGGGCGAAAGTTATGCCCCCATTCGGAAATGCAGTGCGCCTCATCCACCACCAGCAACGAGATCGGTACTTGCTGCAAAAAATGCCGGAAGCGCTCGTTCTTCAGGCGTTCCACGGAGATCATCAAAATCTTCAGCTCGCCGGATTTTGCCCGGGCCATGACATCGCTGGCGTCATCGCGGCTCTGGGCCGAATCGATACTGCCCGCCGAGATGCCGTGGCGTTGCAGGAACGCCAGTTGATCCTGCATCAACGCCAGCAAGGGTGAGACCACCAGCGTCAGGTGCGGCAGCAACAGCGCCGGCAATTGGTAGCAAAGGGATTTGCCGGAACCGGTGGGGAAAATCGCCGCCGCCGAACGCCCGGCCAGCACGGCACTGACGGCCGCCTCCTGACCGGGTCGAAATTGTGGAT
Source organism: Pseudomonas sp. GL-B-12 (assembly GCF_019955895.1). Classification (NCBI taxonomy): domain Bacteria; kingdom Pseudomonadati; phylum Pseudomonadota; class Gammaproteobacteria; order Pseudomonadales; family Pseudomonadaceae; genus Pseudomonas; species Pseudomonas sp. GL-B-12. Next base: position 103,602 of record NZ_JAHBCX010000006.1, on the reverse strand, counting down.
AACCGAAAACCTGTTCCAGGGTGTTGTGCATTAGCTGTCACTCCGTTGACCGCTGCGGAGTCAAAAGCCTGACCGGCGATCGCAGCGAGTCGAGAAAAGGTCGGGGGCAAAAACGATAGGGGATGATACAGCGGATGATTCAAAGGGCTTGAGGAATCGGGTAACTGGCAGATCGCTTTCGCGAGCAGGCTCGCGAAGAGGCCAGCACACCCACCGCAAAATTCGAAATACCCGACAATGTCCGAGGCCCCCTCTACCGAGATTTACTGCGAAGCGCCTGAAAACGCTGTAAGCATTTTTACCTCTCGCCATTCCACGTTGAAAACCCAGCACCAACGTGTAGTCCCCTTCCTCAAAATATGACAAAACCCTTACAAAGCCTGTCGATCTCAGCCGTCTTGTCCCGTAACGCCATACCCTCCTATAGTTTCCAGCGCGGCTGAAAACAGTGTCTCGGCCTGCCGGGAACACTCGCCGATTTCGCACAGGACCCACTCAATGAAAAACCCCGACTCACTGACAACCCGCTACCACCCACTCAAGACCCGCTACAGCGAAACCCCGGTGCTGGTCATCGATACCGAGGCCGACCCCTTCGAGATCCTCGACGCCGCCCGACAACGCATCCGCGCCGCCAGCGACCTGCTCGAAACCCTTTATTGCACATGTTTCAAACAGGCCGAAGCGAACGACATCCCCAAGATCGTCAGCGCGCTATACCTGCTGACCCAGGACGGCAATGACCTGCTCGACATCGCCCGACAGCGCTTGCCGAAACTCACCGGCTGAAGAACACCACAACCGCCTGGGAGCGAGCCTGCTCGCGAAGAACGATAACGCGGTCCTTCTGAGGACATGCAAATGCTGGAAATTTCGCTGTGGATAACTCCGTCAGCAACGACCTATGGAAGCTTCGGCAAGGTCCTACAAAACAAGACAACTTGTCGGCTATCAATGACCGATCGCTCACTCCTATAGTCTGGAGTGTCGCTGCCAAATCAGCGACTCGGGCTTGGTCACCCGAATTAGATCTACGTACGCACCCGTTGTATGCTGCCGACGCTTTTTTGTGTCTGCACGCTATATGGCGGCTGTGTTTGGGATGCCTTCGGGCATGCCGGTTCTGTGCGTAGATCTCACCGGTTGACCAACCCGAACACAGTCGCCTCCCATCGATTGGTCACGATGATGGCGGTCCTTTCTGGCACATCCGAGATTGCACATCATGAATAAATGGAATCCGTTCACCAACGAACGCTATCTACCACTCCACACCAACCTCACCGATTCCCCGCCCCTGATCATCGACACAGAGGCCAACCCGCAAGACATCCTCGAAGCCGCCCTCCAGCGCATCCGGGCCTCCAGCGACCTGCTACAAACCCTGCACTGCCAATGCTTCAAACACGGCGACCTCGAAGACATCCCGCACATCACCCATGCGCTCTATCTGCTGACCCAGGACGGCTGCGACCTGCTCAAGGTTGCCCAGCAACGCATGCTGAACTGGAAAGCCCCCGCTTAACGCGCTCGTTCAGGCAGGTTCCGTTCCCAAGTAGGACGGCCTGCCTGATCAATGATGTATTCCTGCCGTCCCACATAGGAGCCGAATATTGCAAACTATTATTGATTGCGTAGCATGTGAGCCATTGTTCACCCATGGACTCGCTCTCATGACAGCCGAAACTATCGATCACAGCACCCTCACACGATTGGTTGAGAAAGGCTCGGTAAACAGCGCGCATATCGTCGCGAATCCGGGAGGGTGGTCGATTCAAATTCCGTACGGGAACAAACAATGCTCCCTGACAGCGCAACGTAGTCGACAGGTACGACTGTTCAAACGACTTGAAACGTTGGTGACTTATCTGCAAGACGTAGGCATCACCACCTTCGATGTGGACGCATCGAACTATGATCCACTCCAAATCAAAACCTACACGCGTCCCGATCGTTCCGAGGCGATGAAACAGGCACACGATGCCGCCGCATACGAGGAGTGGTTCAAGGAGCAGGTCCAAATTGGGCTTGATGATTCAAGGCCGACGGTGAGCGACGAAGAGGCCCGCCGAATATTCGCCGCCAAACGTGATGCCATACGTCAGAGAACGCGCTGATGAGGCTAGTCTGGCGTCGAACGGCGCTTGATGACCGAAGCAAAATCATGGATCACATCATTCTGCACAACCCTGAAGCAGCCATTGCCCTCGACGAAATTTTCGAATTGAAATCGGAAAACGCTCGGCAGCGTCCGACCCTTTACAGGAAAGGCAAAGTCCCAGGGACGCGGGAGATCGTTGCAACCGCTAACTACGTCATGATCTATGTGATCGGAGACGAGGCAGTGGAAATGGTGAGACTGATTCATGCCAGACAACGATGGCCCTGAAACTCCTTCGGTACTGCCCATGAGCGAATTAACCTTCAAACAAAAACAAGCTCATTACGAAAAGGTCCGCCGTTCAAACTACTTGGCCAGCCTGCACCTCTCCGGATTTGATACATCTCCGACAGGCCTCAACAAGCCGCTAATCTCGCGAGAACAGGCACTCGAAAAATACCGAGAGAGCAAAACAGTTGAATCTGATTCTTGCCCTAGCCTATCGGAATAACCTCCAATGAACCTCGCCCCCAACCTCCCCGACGACCACTTGATGCAGCAACTCATGCAACTGCTGCATGAAGAACTCGGCTTCCCCGAACGCAAAACCATCAGCCTCAGCACCTCGATCAATTTCGACCTGGACTGCAACGGTGCAGACGCCCGGCATTTGATCGAAACCCTGGAAGACCACTTCGCCATCGATTTCGTGGATTTCGACAGCTATCGCTATTTCCAGCCCGACGGCTTTGACGTGAATCTGAAGCGAAAAGCCAAGGGTCGCGGCGAGAAGGTGCCATTGACCATCGGCATGCTCTACCGGGCCATCAAGGCCCAACGCTGGGACACGGATGAGCTCGAAGGCCTGTAACGGCCCGGCGCATTCTGACTTGCCCGCGAAAAACTGAATTTTGCGCACAAAAAAGCCGCCCCGAGGGGCGGCTTCTTCGTTAGCTCAATCCAACGCTTACAGCTTTGGACCAGCAGCCTTGATCGCGTCGCTCACTTCGAACTTCTTGAAGTTCTCGATGAACAGGCCGGCCAGTGCTTTGGCGGCTTCGTCGTAGGCGGCTTTGTCGGCCCAGGTGTTGCGTGGGTTCAGCAGGTCAGTCTCAACGCCCGGTACGGCCACTGGCACGTCGAGGTTGATGGTGTCCAGGTGCTCGGTCTCGGTACCGATCAGCGCGCCGCTCTGGATCGCTGCGATCACGGCACGGGTGGTCGGGATGTTGAAGCGTTTGCCGACGCCGTAGCCACCGCCGGTCCAGCCGGTGTTGACCAGGTAGACCTTGGAGCCGAAGCCGCGGATGCGCTTGATCAGCAGCTCAGCGTATTCGCCGGCCGGACGCGGGAAGAACGGTGCGCCGAAGCAGGTGGAGAAGGTCGACTTGATGCCGCTGCCCGAACCCATTTCGGTCGAACCGACCAGAGCGGTGTAACCGGACAGGAAGTGGTAAGCCGCTTGTTCTTCGTTGAGGATCGACACTGGCGGCAGCACGCCGGTCAGGTCGCAGGTCAGGAAGATCACAGCGTTCGGCTCGCCACCGAGGTTCTTCTCGGAGCGCTTGGCAACGTGCTCCAGCGGGTAGGCGGCGCGGCTGTTCTGGGTCAGGCTGACATCGGCGTAGTCGGCGTGCTTGGCATCGTCGATAACGACGTTTTCCAATACCGCGCCGTGCTTGATGGCTTTCCAGATAACCGGCTCGTTCTTCTCGGACAGGTCGATGCACTTGGCATAGCAACCGCCTTCGATGTTGAACACAACGCCTTCGCCCCAGCCGTGTTCGTCGTCACCGATCAGGTAACGGCTTTCGTCGGCCGACAGGGTGGTTTTACCAGTGCCGGACAGACCGAAGAACAGGGTCACGTCGCCTTCTTCGCCGATGTTGGCGGCGCAGTGCATTGGCAGTACGTCGGCAGCCGGCAGCAGGAAGTTCTGCACCGAGAACATGGCTTTCTTCATTTCACCGGCGTAACGCATGCCGGCGATCAGCACTTTCTTCTGTGCGAAGTTGAGGATCACGCAGCCGTCGGAGTTGGTGCCGTCACGCTCTGGCACGCACTCGAAGTTGGCAACGTTGAGCACTTGCCACTCGTCACGACCCGCCGGGTTGTACTGAGCCGGGTTGATGAACAGGCAACGGCCGAACAGGTTCTGCCAGGCAGTCTGGGTGGTCATCTTCACGGCCAGGTAGTGCTCGGAAGCCGCACCTACATGCACGTGGGAAACGAAATGCTCTTGCGCGTTGTTGAATGCCTCAACGCGAGCCCACAGGGCGTCGAACTTGTCGGCCGGGAACTTGCGGTTGATCGGGCCCCAGGCGATGGCGGCCTGAGTGCTTGGCTCTTCAACGATGAAACGATCGACTGGCGAACGGCCGGTACGGTGACCGGTACGAACGACCAGTGCGCCGGTATCGGCAAGCTCGCCTTCACCGCGGTTGAGGGCTTCTTTAACCAGATCATCAACACTCAGATCGGTGTACACGGCATTGTTGGCTTGCGTCATGAGGTTCCCCGTCGGCCAGTGGCCGAGTGCTCCAAACGTTTTTGTAGTAGAAAGTCGCGCACTACTACCGCGGAAAAAGTGGGCCGGATTATGCCAGAAAAGCCCAAAAAAAGTAGACCCCTCCTGTCGTAACGGCGTTAATCCGGCGCAAGGCAGTGAATTTACCTGCGCTGAACCGTTTTAGTGACGGGTATCTGACGGCGTCTCGATACCCGCGCCGGCGAACAATTGAGTGACATCGGCCGCGTCAAACAGGTAGCGCTGGTTGCAGAACTGGCAATCGATTTCGATGTTGCCACCGTGTTCGACCACCAATTGCTGCGCGTCTTCCATACCCAGACTGACCAGCGCATTGGCCGAACGTTCGCGCGAGCAGCTGCAACGGAAGCGCAGCTTCTGCACATCGAACAGACGCACCTGCTCGTCGTGGTACAGGCGATGCAGCACGGTTTCGTTGTCCAGGCTCAACAGCTCGTCGGCGGTCAGCGTACCGCCCAGGGTGGTGATGTGCTGCCAGCTGGCGGCGCGTTCGTCTTCGTCTTTCAAACGGTCGGCCGGCAGTTGTTGCAGCAACAGGCCACGGGCACGACGACCATCGGCGCAGAGCTTGATGCGGGTGCCAATCTGCTGGGACATGACGAAGTAGTTGGTGAAGCAGTCGGACAACGTTTCGCCATCCAGATCGACGACGCCCTGGTAGCGTTGGCCCCGTTTCGGGTCGACGGTCAATGTCAGCGAGCCGTCCGGCATCAGGTCAGCCAGGGTAGCATCAGGTGCGATGCGGTCCGCCTCGTAACGGGCCAGGCCACGGATGTCGCGCTCGCTGGAGCACTCGATCATCAGCAGCGGGATCGGGCCTTCGGAGCGTGCCTGCAGAATCAGCAAGCCATCGAACTTCAACGTGCCGACCAGCAACGATGCGGCCGCCATCAGCTCGCCGAGCAGTTGCGCGACCGGCTGCGGGTAGGCGTGTTTGGCCAGGACTTCGGCGTAGCTGAGCTCCAACGAGACCAGTTCGCCACGGGTGTCGCTGTCATCGAAGATGAAGCGTTGGGTGAAGTCGTTATCCGCGTGATCGGTCATAGGTCTGGGTATCTGAATTAGTGAAAAAGGTTACAGGAAACAAGAAATTTACCCTGCGCCACCCCTCGGATGCGCAACGTTCAGCCATGAAAGGCATTTTATGAACAATCCGGGCCTGATCCAAGCAAGGTGGAAAAAGCGCTGATGGGTTTTGGGTCGTTTCCCGCCCTGCACTGCTGGCAATGTGGTTATGGCCTACAGGTCAGAGACTGTGTGTGATTTTCGACGAGCGGCGATATCGTCCATGCGATGCACTGCTGGCGAAGCACAGATATGGATGCGCACCGGGTCAATTGCAAGTCTTGGCCTTAAGACGCGGTGAGGCCGGGTGAGTACGCGGCACTCGCCCGAGAAATATCTGTATTAGTCGTCGTTACTGCTGCCACGAAACTTGAACAAATCCCGCCGCTGTTTCTTGCTCGGCTTACCGTCGGTGCTCACACCCAGGGCTCCGGCTTTTCTTTGCGCCGCGGCCTCTTCGCGTTTGGCGATGCTGGCCAGGGTTTCGGCATACAAGGTCTGCGCTTGCGGCGCGCCGCGGCGAACGATCGACAACGCCTGAACCACCACCGTGCGCTCCTCGAAACCGGTGCGAATCACAAACTCATCGCCGACCCGCGGCTCTTTACCCGGCTTGCAACGCTCGCCCCGGCAATGCACCTTGCCGCTTTCAATCGCCGCCTTGGCCAAGGCGCGGGTTTTGTAGAATCGTGCAGCCCACAACCATTTATCGAGGCGGACTTTGTCGTCCTCTTCGTTTTTTTGTGCCATGGAATTTCCTCATTCTGAAATATTGGTGAACTGTACTACCGTTTCTGTCGTACCAAGAATTACTCCATCCCGGACTACAATGCTGACATTCCATAACCTCCTTGCGAGACTGGAAATCCGGGCTGTAGATATCTGTCGCCTTTTAACCATTATTCTGCGTGAATACCGCGAATTTGGCCGCCTGCGGCCACTGCGGTTTCTACCGGTTGAGCAATTTTGAAGACATTTGACCATTTGACCGTTGTCGGTCTGCGCGAGTGGGTGGCGCTCCCTGATTTGGGAGTCGCCGGCCTTCGGGCAAAAATCGACACCGGCGCCAGCACCTCCAGCCTGCATGCCACCGACATCGAGACATTTGACCGGGACGGTGAGCAGTGGGTGCGTTTCACGGCGCACCTGGGCACGGTGGTTCAGTTGCGACACCGGCGCTGCGAAGCACCGCTGGTGACGAGGAAAACCATTAAAAGCTCAAACGGTCACGCGCAGGTGCGATACGTGATCAGCACCACCCTGGCCCTTGGTGATCGGGTCTGGCGGGTCGAATTCACGCTCGCCTGCCGCAAGTCCATGCGTTATCGCCTGCTACTCGGCTCCAAAGCCCTGATCCACGGCCAGTTGGTGGTCAATCCGGGCATCAAGTATGTACAAGACAAGCCGGTGTTCCCGGTATCTACCTCCTCCACAGGTGTTGCATGAAGATCGCTGTGCTGTCGCGGAATCCGCGTCTGTATTCCACCCGTCGTCTGGTCGAAGCCGGTACCGAGCGTGGCCATGAAATGGTGGTGGTCGACACCTTGCGCGCCTACATGAACATCGCCAGCCACAAGCCGCAGATCCACTACCGCGGCAAACCGCTGGAAGGCTTCGATGCGGTGATTCCACGGATCGGCGCATCCGTGACCTTTTATGGCTGCGCAGTGCTGCGCCAGTTCGAAATGATGGGGGTATTTCCGCTCAACGAATCGGTGGCCATTGCCCGTTCGCGGGACAAGCTGCGTTCGCTGCAATTGCTGTCCCGTCGCGGGATCGGTTTGCCGGTGACCGGGTTTGCCCACTCCCCCGATGACATTCCCGACCTGATCGAAATGGTCAACGGCGCGCCGTTGGTGATCAAGGTGCTGGAAGGCACCCAGGGCATCGGCGTGGTGCTGTGCGAAACCGCCACGGCCGCGGAATCGGTGATCGAGGCGTTCATGGGCCTCAAGCAGAACATCATGGTTCAGGAGTACATCAAGGAAGCCGGTGGTGCGGACATTCGCTGCTTCGTCGTCGGTGACAAGGTAATTGCAGCGATGAAGCGCCAGGCCAAGCCCGGCGAGTTTCGCTCCAACCTGCATCGCGGTGGCAGCGCGAGCCTGATCAAGATCACGCCGGAAGAACGCATGACAGCGTTGCGTGCGGCGAAGGTCATGGGGCTGGCAGTGGCAGGCGTCGACATCCTGCGCTCCAATCACGGACCGTTGGTGATGGAAGTTAACTCGTCGCCGGGGCTTGAGGGGATTGAGACCACCACCGGGAAGAATGTGGCGGGGATCATCATTGAGCATTTGGAGAAGAATGGTGGACCGAATATGACGCGGACCAAGGGCAAGGGCTGAGGCTCATCAACTGTGGCGAGGGAGCTTGCTCCCGCTGGAGGCCGAAGGACTCCCAAATCCCACAATCGTGTTCTTGTACTTCAGACACGGTTGTCTGGTTTTGCGGCTGCTGCGCAGCCGAACGGGAGCAAGCTCCCTCGCCACAAAGGCCTCTGTGTTTGCTAAACGGCATCCCGCGGCAACATCAACCCCAACGGCAACCGCACCCGCGCTTCCAGCCCACCACCCGAGCGGTTACGCAGCTCAACGTTGCCGCCATGCATCGAAGCAATCCGCTTCACGATCGCCAGACCTAATCCGGTACCTTTGCCTCCCCGGGCACGATCACCCCGGGTGAACGGGTTGAAAATCGCCTCCAGCTCCGACGGATCGATCCCGGCACCACGGTCCATGACACTCAGCACCACATACGGTGCGCTGGTGTCCCCGGATACATACGCCGCCACCTCCACACCGTTGCCAGCATGATGCAGCGCGTTGCCGATCAGGTTGTTCAGCAGCCGCTTCATCGACACACGACGCAATGGAAACGGCTGGATAGGTTCCAGACGCAATCGCACTTTTTCTTCGGTCTGGTTATACGGCGCGGCAACTTCACGGACCAGGTCACTCAGGTCAACCTCTTCCACCGACTCGTCACGCCCGTCGCGAATGAACGCCAGGAACTGATCGAGAATCGCGTCCATGTCTTCGATGTCACGCACCATGTCGTCAGTCAGGTCGGTGCGATCGCCCATCAGTTCCAGGGACAGGCGCAAGCGTGTCAGCGGCGTACGCAAGTCGTGGGACACCCCGGCCAGCATCAGTTCACGCTCGCGACCGGCCTGTTCGACGTCTTCGGCCATCTGGTTGAAGGCGCGGTAAACCTCGGTCATTTCACTCGGCGTATCGCTGATCGGCAGGCGCACGCTGCGGCCCTGGCCGAGTTGCCGCGCGGCATACACCAGGCGCTTCAAAGGTTGATTGAGCTGGCTGACGAAGATCCAGGCCGAAGCGGTGGACAGCAGACCAATAGCGAGGAACCAGCCCAGCACGTTCCAGATTTTCTGGCCGCGCAACGGATGGGGATAAAGCGGCACTTTCAGCCAGCCATCGCCCAGGCTTGGCGCCCGGACCCACAGCGCCGGTGGCGAATGCATGCGCAGCCGGACTTCAGTGTCGGCACCCAGCTCCGCCTGCATCTGCCGCTGGTAGATCTCGCTGTAAGGCCAGTGCTGTTCACCTTCCGGCACGCCGGCACCCACCACCCGGATCAGGGTCGCAGCCTCGGCGATCTTGCCGCGGTTTTCTTCATCGGCAGCCCAATAGGCGCGCAGCGTCAGGGCGACACCGTGGCTGTACTGGCGGTCCACCAGCACGTCTTCGTTCATCAGCAGATAAACCAGGGTCAGTGCCTTGGAGAAGAGTACGACGATGAGCACCAGCCAAAGGGTGCGGGAGAAGAAGCTCTGGGGGAACCAAACGGGGGTTTTCATGGATAACCGTTAAACACTTGCAGGAGCGAGCGATGCTCGCATATTGCGGATCGCGAGTCTGCGGACAGGATCGATTGATCCGCTGTCCGCATGACCCGCTCCTACAAATCACCAATCACTTGGTGGCGGTACCATCCGGTACAAACACGTAACCCACGCCCCAGACAGTCTGGATGTAACGCGGTTTGGACGGATCGGGCTCGATCATCCGGCGCAGACGGGAAATCTGCACATCGATGGAACGCTCCAGGGCATCCCACTCACGGCCACGGGCCAGGTTCATCAACTTGTCACGGGTCAGCGGTTGACGCGCGTTCATCACCAGGGCCTTGAGTACAGCGAACTCACCGGTGGTGAGCATGTGTACTTCTTCGCCGCGCTTGAGCTCGCGGGTAGCCAGGGACAATTCGTAGTCACCGAAGGTCACGCTTTCGTCTTCGCTGCCTGGCGCGCCCGGCACCGGAGCTGACTGGCGACGCAGGACCGCTTTGACGCGAGCCATCAGTTCATCCGGGTTGAACGGCTTGGCCAGGTAATCGTCGGCGCCCAGTTCCAAGCCCTTGATGCGGCTCAGTTCGTCGCCCTTGGCGGTGAGCATGATGATCGGAATCTGGTTGTTCGCGTTGCGCAGGCGGCGGCAGGCAGTCAGGCCGTCTTCGCCGGGCAACATCAGGTCGAGGACGACCAGGTTGAACACTTCGCGCGCCAGCAGGCGATCCATTTGCTCGGTGTTCGGTACGGCGCGGGCGCGGTAGCCCTTGCTGACGAAAAAACGCTCCAGCAGGCTGCTGAGCCCCGGATCGTCGTCAACGATAAGAATTTTTTCGCCTTCAGCAGTTTGTGCAGTGCTGCTCATTGGATGCTCCTTTGATCTCGGCACGCATTATGGCGTAGCTGCCGTTATACGCACCGTGTGCATTGTTAGCAGATTTTTCCTATACCGCCAGAAAACCGGCCATTGCACCGGCAACCCGCGATGCCCCCGAATGCCGTAACGCTGGTTATAATGCGCGGCCTTTTGTGTCAGGCAACATCAGACAGGTACTACAGACGGACACCATTTATTTTCATGGCGTCGGCAGTAATTGTTCGATTTCACGGGTCAACGGGATACCTTTTGATCCAGGTAGCGGCGCAGGCCAGGCCGCTCAACCAGACTCGCCGAGGCCCTATCTCTGCGCCTGCGAGCCTGCTTTCACAATTTGTCAGGTGGTTTTATGGACAGCATCAACAGCCGCATCGCCGAGGAACTCGGTGTACGCCCACAACAGGTCGAAGCGGCCGTCGCGCTACTCGATGAAGGCTCTACCGTTCCCTTCATCGCCCGTTACCGGAAAGAAGTGACCGGCAGCCTCGACGATACGCAATTGCGTCATCTGGAAGAGCGCCTGCGCTACCTGCGAGAACTCGACGAACGGCGTATCAGCATCCTCGCCAGCATCCAGGAGCAGGGCAAGCTGACCCCGCAACTTGAACGCGACATCAAGCTCGCCGACACCAAGACCCGTCTCGAAGACTTGTACCTGCCGTACAAGCAGAAGCGCCGCACCAAGGGCCAGATCGCCCTGGAAGCCGGCCTCGGCGAGCTGGCCGACGGCCTGTTCAACGACCCGTCCCTGAGCCCGGAAACCGAAGCCGCACGTTTCATCGACGCAGAAAAAGGCGTGGCCGATGTGAAGGCTGCCCTCGAAGGCGCCAAGTACATCCTGATGGAACGCTTCGCCGAAGACGCAGGCCTCTTGGACAAGCTGCGCAACTACCTCAAGCAGGAAGCCACCCTCAGTGCCCGCGTGATTGCCGGCAAGGAAGAGGAAGGCGCCAAGTTCCGCGATTACTTCGAACACGACGAACCACTCAAAAGCATGCCGTCGCACCGCGCGCTGGCAATTTTCCGTGGCCGCAACGAAGGCATCCTCAGCTCCGCGCTGAAAGTCGGCGACGAACTGCCGGGCACCATGCACCCGTGCGAAGGCATGATCGGCCAGCAATTCGGCATCCAGAACCAGAACCGCGCCGCCGACAAATGGCTGGGCGAAGTGGTGCGCTGGACCTGGAAGGTCAAGCTCTACACCCATCTGGAGACTGATTTGCTGGGCGAGCTGCGCGATGGCGCGGAAACCGAAGCGATCAACGTGTTCGCCCACAACCTGCACGACCTGCTGCTGTCGGCCCCGGCCGGCCCGCGCGCCACTTTGGGCCTCGACCCGGGCCTGCGCACCGGTTGCAAGGTCGCCGTGGTCGACTCCACCGGCAAGCTGCTGGATCACGCCACGGTTTACCCGCACGTGCCACACAACAAGTGGGACCAGACCCTCGCCGTGCTCGCCGCCCTGTGCGCCAAGCACTCGGTGGACCTGATCGCCATCGGCAACGGTACCGCCAGCCGCGAGACCGACAAGCTGGCCGCTGAACTGATCAAAAAATATCCGGCCATGAAGATGACTAAGGTCATGGTTTCCGAGGCCGGCGCATCGGTTTACTCGGCATCGGAACTGGCTTCCAAGGAATTCCCGGACCTCGACGTGTCGATCCGTGGCGCCGTATCGATTGCCCGTCGCCTGCAAGACCCTCTGGCTGAGCTGGTGAAGATCGATCCGAAATCCATCGGTGTCGGCCAGTACCAGCACGACGTGTCGCAGCTGAAACTGGCCCGTGGCCTGGATGCGGTGGTCGAGGACTGCGTGAACGCCGTCGGCGTCGACGTGAACACTGCTTCCGTGGCGCTGCTGGCACGGATCTCCGGCCTCAACGCGACCCTGGCGCAGAACATCGTCAGCCACCGCGACGAGCATGGCGCGTTCAAGACCCGCGCTGCGCTGAAAAAAGTCGCGCGCTTGGGTGAAAAAACCTTCGAACAGGCCGCCGGATTCCTGCGCGTCATGAACGGCGAAAACCCGCTGGACTCGTCGGCGGTTCACCCGGAAGCCTATCCGCTGGTTCAGCGCATCGCCGCCGAAACCGACCGTGACATCCGCTCGCTGATTGGCGATGCCGCGTTCCTCAAGCGTCTCGATCCGAAGAAGTACACCGATGAAACCTTCGGTCTGCCAACCGTGACCGACATCCTTCAGGAACTGGAAAAACCCGGCCGCGACCCGCGCCCCGAGTTCAAGACCGCCGAGTTCCAGGAAGGCGTCGAAGACCTCAAGGACCTGCAACTGGGCATGATCCTCGAAGGCGTGGTGACCAACGTGACCAACTTCGGTGCCTTCGTCGATATCGGCGTGCATCAGGACGGTTTGGTGCACATCTCCGCACTTTCGGAGAAGTTCATCAAGGATCCTCGCGAAGCGGTGAAGGCCGGTGACGTGGTGAAAGTGAAGGTCATGGAAGTCGACATCCCGCGCAAACGCGTGGGCCTGTCGATGCGCATGAGCGACACCCCAGGCGAGAAAATCGACGGCGCTCGCGGTGCGCGTCCGGGGTCGGCGCCACGCCAGTCCCAGAACACCGCACCGCGCAAGGAAACCACGGCGGCAGCACCGAGCAACAATGCCATGGCTTCGCTGTTCGCCAATGCCAAGCAGTTGAAGAAACGCTGATGGACATTCCCGCCGGGCTCACCGAAAGCGCGTTTTTCAAGCTACTGGGCTGCCGCTTGCACAGTCTGGAAACCGGGGTGGCGCAAGTCGCCCTGGCGCTGGAACCGGAGCTGCGCAATCGCGGTGGCAAGCTGCACGGCGGGGCCTTGTTCAGCCTGGTGGACATTGCCATGGGGCTGGCCTGTTCCAGCACCCACGGCTTTGACCAGCAGAGCGCGACCATCGAGTGCAAGATCAACTACATCCGCGCCGTCTCTGACGGCGAGGTGATGTGCACGGCGCGGGTGATCCACCCGGGCCGGCGCACATTGGTGGTCGAGGCCGATGTGGTGCAGGGCGACAAACTGGTCGCAAAAGCACAAGGCACGTTCGCTGTCCTGTAGCTACTCGTCATCGATTTGAGTTAATTTCGGCGTTGTGACCGCAGCGTCGGAGTTTCCTGTGGGAGCGGCTGTGGCGAGGGGGCTTGCCCCCGTTTGAGTGCGTAGCACTCACAATATCTTGGAACATCAGAGGTTTTGGGGCTGCTTCGCAGCCCAACGGGGCGATGCGGCGTTCCGACAAGCCCCCTCACCACAGGTCCGCTCCCACATCGATTGCGGCGAGTTCCAAAACCAGGCGAAAACGCCAGTTTTAACTTCACCCTTGTAGACCGTCTTGCCCACCCCCATATTGGGGCGACTGACGCGTGAAGGAATCCAACTTGAGCGAACTTCTCAACCGCCGCCTGGCTCTGCTCGGCGAGCGCGCTAACCTCTCTCTGCTCGAACAGTGCCTTCACGGCATCGAACGTGAATGCCTGCGCGTGACCGATGAAGGTCGCCTGGCGCAAACGCCGCACCCGGAAGAATTGGGTTCCGCGCTGACCAATGAACAGATCACCACCGACTATTCCGAGTCGCTGCTGGAGTTCATCACCCCGGCCCTGCCCGATCCTGCTGATACGCTGGCGAGCCTGGACAGCATTCACCGCTTTGCCTACAGCAAGCTCGGCAACGAGTACCTGTGGAGCCCATCGATGCCGTGCCCGTTGCCGGCCGAGGAAAACATCCCGATCGCCTATTACGGCACGTCCAATATCGGGCAGCTCAAGTACGTCTACCGCAAGGGCCTGGCCCTGCGTTACGGCAAGACCATGCAATGCATTGCCGGCATCCACTACAACTTTTCCCTGCCGGAAAAACTCTGGCCGTTGCTCAAGCAGGCCGAAGGCTTTGTCGGCACCGACCGCGATTTCCAGTCGTCGTCCTACATCGCGCTGATCCGCAACTTCCGCCGCTACAGCTGGCTGCTGATGTACCTGTTCGGTGCTTCACCCGCACTGGACGCCGGCTTCCTGCGCGGTCGTTCGCACCAGTTGGAACAACTGGACCCGCATACCCTGTACCTGCCGTACGCCACCAGCCTGCGCATGAGCGACCTGGGTTACCAGAGCAACGCCCAGGCCGGTCTGACGCCGTGCTACAACGATCTGAACAGCTACACCGACAGCCTGCGCAAAGCGGTGGCTACGCCGTATGCGCCGTACGTCGAAGTCGGCACCCACCAGGATGGCGAGTGGGTTCAGCTCAACACCAACATCCTGCAGATCGAAAACGAGTACTACTCCAACATCCGCCCGAAACGCGTGACCTACACCGGCGAGCGCCCTATCCAGGCGCTGGTGGCCCGTGGCATCCAGTACGTCGAAGTACGCTGCCTGGACATCAACCCGTTCCTGCCAATGGGCATCGACCTTACCGAGTCGCGCTTCCTCGATGCGTTCCTGCTGTACTGCGCGCTCAATGACAGCCCGCTGCTGACCAACACCAGTTGCGGCAACGCGACCTCGAACTTCCTCAGCGTGGTCAAGGAAGGTCGTCGCCCAGGCCTGCAACTGCAACGGGATGGCCAGCCGGTTGACCTGAAGGAATGGGCCGGCGAGCTGCTGGAAAAAATCGCTCCTCTGGCGACGATGCTCGACCAGAGCCATGGCGTCGATGCCCACAGCAAGGCGCTGGACGCCCAGATGGCCAAGGTCCAGGACCCGTCCCTGACGCCGTCGGCCCAGGTATTGGCGGCGATGGCCGAACACAAGGAAAGCTTCGCCCAGTTCTCCCTGCGCCAGAGCCAGGCCCATGCCGAGTTCTTCCGCAGCGAGCCGTTGCCGGCTGAGGAGCAGACGAAATTTGAAGAGCGGGCGCGTTCGTCGCTGGCTCAGCAGGCTGAGCTGGAACAGAACGAAGTCGGTGATTTCGATGTGTTTGTCGGGGCGTATCAGGCGAGCATTCTGGCGATCAGTAACTAACCGTCAAACACAGGTCCCCTGTGGCGAGGGGGCTTGCCCCCGCTGGACTGCGCAGCAGTCCCAGATCAGACCGACACCGCAGTATTTCGGGTAAACCGAGTTGCCTGCATTACGACTGCTTCGCAGCCGAACGGGGCGGTTCGGCGCTCCGACAAGCCCCCTCGCCACAATTCAGCTGTCGCTCCTCAATATTCCCCTCATAAGCTAATTCGAAAAAGTTATTTATTTTCTAATTCTTAGATCATTTAGTCTCTTTCTCACGCCGACAATCGGTCGCCTGACAAGGAGCTTTCTGATGAAACTGACTTTCCCTCTACGCTTGCTGGCGGCCGCTTCCTTGGCTACCGCGAGTTTTTTTGCCCAGGCGGCCGACTTCACCGTCGCCTACCAGACCACCGTTGACCCGGCGAAAGTCGCCCAGGCTGACGGCGCCTACGAAAAGGCCACCAAGGCCGATATCAGCTGGCGCAAATTCGACAACGGTGCCGATATCATCGCCGCCATCGCCTCCGGCGATGTGCAGATCGGCTATCTCGGTTCCAGTCCCCTGACCGCTGCCATCACCCGCAAAGTGCCGGTGGAAACCTTCCTCATCGCCACCCAGATCGGTGCCGCCGAAGCCCTGGTCGCCCGCGACGGTTCCGGGATCAAGACCCCGCAAGACCTGATCGGCAAGAAGATCGCCGTGCCGTTTGTATCCACCGGCCACTACAGCCTGCTCGCCGCGCTGAAGCACTGGAACATCGACCCGTCGAAAGTCACCGTTCTCAACCTGGCTCCACCCGCGATCATTGCCGCCTGGAAACGCGGTGACATCGACGCCACGTACGTATGGGACCCGGCCCTCGGTGTCGCCAAGGAAAACGGCAAGGTACTGATCACCTCCGGCGAGCTGGCCAAGTTCGGCGCACCGACCTTCGACGCCTGGATCGTGCGCAAGGATTTCGCCGAGAAGCACCCGGAGATCGTCACCGCGTTCGCCAAAGTGACCCTGGACGCCTACGCCGATTACCGCAAAGACCCGCAAGCCTGGCTCGCCAACCAGAGCAACGTCGACAAGCTTGTAAAACTGTCTGGCGCCAAGGCCAGCGACATTCCGCTGCTGCTGCAAGGCAACGTCTACCCGCTGGCGGCTGACCAGGTGCTCACCCTCGGCGCGCCGACCACCAAAGCCATCACCGACACCGCGGCGTTCCTCAAGGAACAAGGCAAGGTCGAGGCCGTGCTGCCGGACTACGCGCCGTACGTCAGCGCCAAGTTCATCACCAACTGATCGGGAGTCAACGCGATGGCCTTGCTACAGCTGGAGCGCATCAGCGCACAGTACCCCGGCAACCCGGAACCGGTGTTGGCGGATATCTCCCTGAGCCTGGGGCCCCGGCAATTGCTGGTCGCCCTCGGCCCGTCCGGCAGTGGCAAAACTTCGCTATTGAACCTGATTGCCGGTTTCGTCGAACCCAGCGCCGGGCGCATCACCCTCGACGGCGTGCCAGTCAATGGCCCGAGCGCCGAGCGCGGCGTGGTGTTCCAGGACGACGCGCTGCTGCCGTGGCAAGACGTGCTGGCCAACGTCGGGTTCGGCCTGGAACTGGCCGGTTTCGCTCGGGACAAACGCGAAGCTCGCGCCAGAGAAATGCTCGCCCTGGTCGACCTTTCCGGTTTTGAACAGCGCCGCATCTGGCAGCTTTCGGGCGGCCAGAAGCAGCGTGTCGGCCTGGCCCGTGCCCTCGCCGCCGACCCACGCGTGTTACTGATGGACGAACCTTTCGGCGCCCTCGACGCCTTCACCCGCGAGCAGATGCAGGAGCTGTTGCTGCAAGTCTGGCAACGCACCGCCAAACCGGTGTTCCTGATTACCCATGACATCGAAGAAGCCGTATTCCTCGCCACCGACCTGATTCTGTTGGCGCCGAACCCTGGGCAAATCGTCGAGCGCCTGCCCCTCGATTTCGGTCAGCGTTATGCCGCCGGTGAGTCGGCCCGCTCGATCAAATCCGACCCGCGTTTTATCGAAACCCGCGAACACGTACTCGCCAAAGTGTTCTCCCAACGCAGTGCCGCCCAGCGGCAGGAGCGCGCATGAGCAGCTACGAAATTCCCGTCGCAGCGATAACGCCAGGCTCAGCCGTGATTCCGGCGAGTCGCCGTTTGAGCACTCGCTGGATCAGTGTGCTGACGCTGGTTGTTCTCGTTGCTATTTGGTGGGCCGTGACGGCGACCGGCTTGATCGAGCCGCTGTTCCTGCCGCCGCCCTCCGCCGTGCTGCAAAAAGGCTGGCTGCTGGCGACCTCGGGTTATATGGATTCAACCCTGTGGCAGCACCTTGGCGCGAGTCTGAGCCGCATCGGCCTGGGCCTCGGTTTTGCGATTCTCACTGCCGTGCCAGTGGGAATCGCCATCGGCGCCAACCGTATCGCCCGTGGTGTGCTTGACCCGCTGATCGAGTTCTACCGGCCAATTCCACCGTTGGCTTATCTGCCGCTGATCGTGATCTGGTGCGGCATCGGTGAATTGTCGAAAGTGCTGCTGATCTACCTGGCGATCTTCGCCCCGATTGCCATCGCCACCGCCACCGGTGTGCGCACGGTCGACCCGGCCAAATTGCGTGCCGCGCAGTCGCTGGGCGCGACGCGTGTGCAGTTGATTCGCCACGTGATCTTGCCGAGTGCCTTGCCGGACATTCTGACCGGTGTGCGCATTGGCCTGGGCGTGGGTTGGTCGACGCTGGTCGCCGCCGAATTGATCGCCGCCACCAGCGGTCTGGGCTTCATGGTGCAATCGGCCGCGCAGTTTTTGGTCACCGATGTGGTGGTACTGGGGATTCTGGTGATTGCACTGATCGCCTTCGCGATGGAGTTGGGCCTGCGTGCCCTGCAGCGCAAACTGGTGCCATGGCATGGCCAGGCCCACTGATTACTGAATGAACCTGTGGGAGCGGGCTTGCTCGCGAAAGCGGTGTATCAAGTGACATAAATGTTGAATGACACGCCCTCTTCGCGAGCAAGCCCGCTCCCACAAAAAGCACGGCACCCGGATTTAAGAGAACCACCATGAGCCAGTTGACCATCGTCCCATTAAGCTCCGCCCTCGGCGCACAAATCAGTGGCATCGACATCAGCCAGCCGCTGAACCTGGAGCAGCGCGATACCATCGAACAGGCCCTGCTCAAGCATCAAGTCCTGTTCTTCCGCAACCAGCCGATCACGCCACAACAACAGGCGCGATTCGCCGCGAATTTCGGCGACCTGCACATTCACCCGATCTACCCGAATGTGCCGGAGCAACCCGAAGTGCTGATCCTCGACACCGCCGTCACCGACGTGCGCGATAACGCGATCTGGCACACCGACGTCACCTTCCTGCCGACCCCGGCCATGGGTGCGGTGCTCAGCGCCAAGCTGCTGCCGGAGTTCGGCGGCGACACGTTGTGGGCCAGCGGGATTGCGGCGTATGAAGCCCTGTCGACGCCGATGAAAACCTTGCTCGAAGGTCTGACCGCCACCCACGATTTCACCCGTTCGTTCCCGCTGGAGCGCTATGGCAACACGCCTGAAGCACTGGCCCAATGGGAAGAAGCACGGCGCAAGAATCCGCCGCTGTCGCACCCGGTGATCCGCACGCACCCGGTGAGCGGGCGCCGCTCGCTGTTCGTCAACGAAGGTTTCACCTCGAAGATCAACGAGCTGTCGGAAACCGAGAGCGAGGCGATTCTGAAGTTCCTGTTCGCCCATTCAACGCGACCGGAATTCACCATTCGCTGGCGCTGGCAGCAGGACGACATCGCGTTCTGGGACAACCGCGTGACCCAGCATTACGCGGTGGACGATTACCGCCCGGCGCGGCGGGTGATGCAGCGGGCGACGGTGTTGGGGGATGCGCCTTTTTTTCGCTGAACCGCCTGTTTTTGTAGTGACGCTGATGGCCCCTTCGCGGGTAAGCCCGCTCCTACAGTGTTCGAGTCGTATACATAATCTGTGAACACCGCCGAACCTGTGGGAGCGGCGGTGCGACGATTCGACTTGCCCGCGAAGAGGCCGGAGCAGGCACCAGAAATCCAGTGCCGATCACTTATTGCGCAGTAGAAGGCTTCTCCCAAAGATTGATTCCGCCCTCCTGGGCAAACCGGTCAATTTCCGCCAGCTCCTCTGCACTGAAGCTCAGGTTCTTCAACGCCCCGACATTCTCGATGATCTGCTCCGGCCGGCTCGCGCCAATCAAGGCAGAAGTGACCCGAGGATCACGCAGGGTCCAGGCCAGTGCCAGTTGCGCCAGGCTCTGGCCACGACGCTTGGCGATTTCGTTGAGTGCCCGCACCTGGGCAATGTTGGCCTCGGACAAATGCGACGCCTGCAACGAACCACCGCCCGGACGGTTGACCCGCGCATCCGACGGCACGCCGTTGAGGTATTTGTCGGTCAGCAAACCCTGGGCCAGCGGGGTAAAGGCAATCACGCCGGTGCCGAGTTCGTCGGTGGTATCCAGCAGGTCTTTTTCCACCCAGCGATTGAGCAGGTTGTAGGCCGGCTGGTGAATCAACAACGGGACTTTCCACTCCTTGAGCAGCGCCGCCATTTCACGGGTTTTCACTCCGGAGTACGAAGAGATGCCGATGTACAACGCCTTGCCCTGCTGCACCGCTGTGGCGAGTGCGCTGGCGGTCTCTTCCAGCGGGGTGTCCGGATCGAAACGGTGGGAGTAGAAGATGTCCACATAATCCACGCCCAGGCGTTGCAGGCTCTGGTCGAGGCTGGCCAGCACGTACTTGCGCGAACCCCCGCCCTGTCCGTAAGGGCCGGGCCACATGTCCCAACCGGCCTTGCTGGAAATGATCAACTCGTCGCGGTACTGCTTGAAGTCTTCACGCAGTAAACGGCCGAAGTTGATCTCGGCGCTGCCGTACGGCGGGCCATAGTTGTTGGCCAGGTCGAAGTGGTTGATGCCCAGGTCGAATGCCGTGCGCAACAACGCGCGCTGGGTATCGATCGGCGTGCTGTCGCCGAAGTTGTGCCACAGGCCCAACGACAGCGCCGGCAGCACCAGGCCACTGCGGCCCACGCGGCGGTAAGGGATGGAGTCGTAGCGGTTTTCGGCAGCGGTGTATGTCATCGAATCCTCTCTTGTCTGTCTTGAATCTGGTATCGACTGCTTCGCCAGTCGCCCAGCATACGCTCAGACAAACGCCAGAAAACCCCGGACTCGACTAATTGCTGAAACGTTTCATATATTTCCCGGCTGACAAGCTACCGTGCCCTCCGCAAACACCTCCCCCAACCAATCCACAAACACCCGGACCCTGGGCGACATGTGTCGGTTGTGCGGGTACAGCACTGAAACCGGCATTGATGGCGGTGGGGTGTCGGTGAGGATTTCCTTGATCAACCCTTGGGCAATTTGCGTTTCCATCCGGTAATGCGGGCACTGGATCAGGCCCAGCCCGGCAATCGCCGAGGCGGCGTAGATTTCTGCGCCGAACACCGAGATCGCACCGTCGATGGCCACTTCCTTGAGTTCACCGTCCACCATGAATTCAAACGGGAACAACTTGGCTGTCGTGCGCGAAACGTAGTTCACCGCACGGTGCTGGCTCAGGTCGGCAAGGCTTTTCGGTTCGCCGTATTTGCGCAAATAGGCGGGGCTGGCGCAGGTGATCTGACGCAGGTTGGCGACACGCTTGCCGATCAGCGTGGAGTCACCCAATGTTCCTGCCCGCAACACGCAATCGATACCTTCGGTGATCAGGTCGACCTGGCGGTCAGCCTCGCTGATGGACAGTTCGATGTCGGGATAACGCGCCATGAATTGCGGCAATGCCGGGACCACGAAGTGCTTGGCCAATGTCCCGTGCAAGTCCACCCGCAACCGCCCCTTCGGTGCCACGCCGCGAAACGCCAATTCCGCTTCTTCCAGCTCTGCCAGCAGTTGCACGCAACGCAGGTAGTAGGCCTCGCCATCCAGCGTCGGACGCACTTTACGCGTGCTGCGCTCCAACAAACGCGTACCCAGCCAGGCCTCGAACTGATTCAAGGTGTGGGTCAGCGTCGCGCGTGGCAGGTTCAGGTCATCGGCCGCCAACGTGAAGCTGCTGCGCTCGTAGATCCGCACAAAAACCTTCATCGCTTTGACTTGGTCCACAGCTCACTCCAGGCATTCAATTGTTGGCGATTATTGAACAGTCAAGGCAACTCTCGTGCATTTATCGACCTGAGTAAACATGTGAAATTGGCTTCACACCCCATCAACAGGAACACCAACATGGCTCATCAAACTCTGAAAGTTGCCATCGTGACCGGCGCCTCCCGCGGCATCGGCGCGGTCATCGCCAAACAACTGGCCAGCGAAGGTTTCGCCGTTGCCATCAACTACGCCAGCAGCGCCACCGAAGCCTCGAAACGGGTGGTGGAGTTGCGTCAGGCCGGCCACCAGGCCATAGCGATCAAGGCCGATGTGGCCAATGCCGACGACGTGCGCCGGATGTTCGACGAGGTTGAAACCCAGTTCGGCAAGGTCGATGTTTTGGTGAACAACGCCGGCATCCTCAAGGTGCTGCCACTGGCGCAACACAGCGACGAACTGTTCGAGCAGAACTTCAACATCCACGCTCGCGGTACCTTCAATACCCTGCGTGAAGCGGCGACCCGTCTGAACAGCGGTGGCCGGATCATCAACTTCTCCAGCAGCACCGTCGGCATGAACCTGCCGGGCTACGCGGTGTACATCGCCAGCAAAGCGGCAGTGGAATCCCTGACCCAGGTGTTCGCCAAGGAAATGCGCGGCCGCAACATCACCGTCAACGCCGTAGCCCCGGGCCCCGTGGCCACCGACTTGTTCCTGCACGGCAAGAGCGAAGAACAGATCCAGACCTTCGCCAGGATGGCGCCACTGGAACGCCTGGCTCAGCCAGAAGACATTGCCCGTGTCGTGTCCTTCCTCGCCGGGCCGGATTCGACGTGGGTCAATGGGCAGATTTTGCGGGTCAATGGTGGGTTGGTTTAACTATGCTCAGACAGACACCGCGATAGCGGTTTGTCAGGCAAAAAAATCCATGGGAAGCACACACCATGCACACCACCATCATCATCACCTTCGGCCTGATCCTCCTGGCGCTGATGGTCTACATCGGCGAGAACATCGGCTTCACCCGCCAAACCCTGGCCTACAGTTTTATCGTGCTGTGGCTGGCGCTGACGCTGATCAATGGCGCAGTCGGCATAGTGCATGCCGGCCAGCCTTTGAGCACCGAACTGGTGGTCGGTAGCGCCGTGTTCGGTGTCCCGGTGGCGGCGCTGGTATTGTTCATGGTGTTGACCACCGAGACGTGAGGGTCTGATCAACGCACCAGATGCAGGAACTGCATGTGCCGTTCGTACTGGTCGAGGATGTCGTTGATGATCTGCTCCTTGGTGTAGCCCACCAGATCGTAATCCTGACTGCCCTCGCTCAAATGCACTTCGGCCCGGTAGTAGCGGCGATTGTTGAGTTGCTTGGAACCCATGCCGCCACGGGCAAACGACGGCGTGAAATAGCCGCGCATCTGCACCTGATACACGAACGGATGCTGGTCGCCGTGGCCGATTTCCAGGCTGACGCTGTCATTGGCCGGGTCCGGGTGTGTCGCTACGTGCAAACCCTTTTCGATGAACACGGCAGACACTTCTTCAATCGCCGGGCGCACCGTCGTATCGAGGAAGCGATAGACCTCATCCCGCGACGGGAAATGCACCGCCTGACTCAAACGCTGACGCCAACCGCCCCGCCGTGAACCCGACACCGGTGCCAAGGAATGCATCTGCGCAATCTGCTTCTGCGACTCCAGATAAAACGCCTTGTGCAGCCCCCACATCATCAACAGCAAGATTAGCGAGAACGGCAGCGAGGTGAGGACCACCGCCGACTTCAACGCATCGATGCTGCCGGAAAACAGCAGCGCGCTGGTCACCAATGCGGTCATCGCGCCCCAGAACACTCGCAGCCATTTCGGCCCGTCTTCATCCGGGTTGCCGCCCTTGGCGGACAGCGTCGACAGCACCACGGTGCCGGAGTCGGCGGAGGTGACGAAGAACACGAAGCTGATGAACACCGTGACCGCAATGACGGTTTTGCTCCACGGGTAGGTTTCCAGCAGCAGGTAGAGCGTCATCGACGGATTGTCGATGGCCGACATGCCGAGCGCGCTCATGCCATGGTTGAGTACTTGATCGATGGCGCTGTTACCGAAGATCGACATCCACGCCAGGGTGAAGCCGAGCGGAATCAACAGCACGCCGAAGACGAACTCGCGAATGGTGCGACCACGGGAAATCCGTGCGATGAACAAGCCCACGAACGGCGACCATGCAATCCACCAGGCCCAGTAGAACACCGTCCAGCCCCCCAGCCAGTCGCTGGGTTTGTCGTAGGCGTAGAGGTCGAAACTCTTCATCGGCAAGGCGCCGAGGTAGTCGCCGAGGTTCTGGATCAGGGTGTTGAGCAAGTGCTGCGTGGGGCCGGCGAACAATACGAACAGCAGCAGCGCGCAGGCCAGCAGCATGTTGATGTCGGACATGACCCGCACGCCCTTGTCGACGCCGGAGACCGCAACGATGATCGCAGCCCCCATCATCAAGGTGATCAGGCCGACCTGAATCCATTGGGTGTGGGCGATGCCGAACAGGTAGTCCAGGCCCGAGTTGAGGTGCAACACACCGAAGCCCATATCGGCACCGAGGCCGAACACCGTGGCGATGATGCCGAAGCCATCCACCGCGTAGCCGATGGGGCCATTGATGCGCTTGCCGATCAGCGGGTACAGCGCCGAGCGCAGGGCCAGTGGCAAGTTATGCCGGTAGGCGAAGTAGGCCAGCGCCATGCCGACAAAGGCGAACACGCCCCAGCCATGCAGGCCCCAGTGCAGAAACAGAATCTGCATCGCCTGACGCGCCGCATCCGCCGTACCGGCCTCACCCTGGGGCGGTTGCAGCATGTGGGTCAGCGGCTCGGACACGCAGAAGAAAAACAGGGTGATGCTGATCCCGGCGGCGAACAGCATGCCGGCCCAGGACAAATAACTGAACTCGGGTTCGTCGTGGTCGGCACCGAGCTTGATCTTGCCGTAGCCGGATAAGGCGGTGACCACCACGAAGACCAGATACAGGGTCATCGCCAGCAGGTAATACCAGCCGACCGTATTGGCCGCCCAGTTTTGCGCCGCCAGCAACCAGGCACCGGCCTGCTCGGGCATGGCGATGACAACGACACCAAACAACAGGATGAAACTCGCCGAGAACCAGAACACCGGCGGATTCATGCGGATCAGGCCGCTTGGAGGGATGGACGATGCACTCATGTTCGGTGCACCTCGAAGGGGTAAAACGTGGCTGTAGAAATCGGACTCAGCAAAGGCAAGCCTCCTGTTGTGAGCGGGCAGCGAACCGCCGGTTTAACTTGAATGAACGTTCAAGTTAAACATGGATAGGGGGCTAAGGACTAATCGCAGGGCTCGGCGGTGGTGTTCTTACGCTAGCTCAAGGGAGGAAGTAAGTAGGATTTAAAAGCTTCGCGAGCAGGCTAGCTCCCACAGGGTTCTTGGTTGGCCACAACGTTGTGTGCACCAGAGATCCATTGTGGGAGCGAGCCTGCTCGCGAAGAGGCCAGAACAGTCAGCGAAGATTCAGGAGACTACTTCTGCGCCCCATCATCATGCTGCAGATTCGCCTGGGTCAGGTTGCTGCCCGCCGGCACGCTACGGGTCAGCCAGACGTTGCCGCCAATGGTCGAGCCCTGGCCGATGGTGATCCGCCCGAGAATCGTCGCCCCGGCATAAATCACTACGTCATCCTCGACAATCGGATGCCGAGGCTGGCCTTTCTGCAGTTGACCGTCTTCGTCCGCCGGGAAGCGCTTGGCCCCCAAGGTCACGGCCTGATAAATCCGTACACGCTCGCCGATGATCGCGGTTTCGCCAATCACCACACCCGTCCCGTGGTCGATGAAGAAACTGCGGCCGATCTGCGCACCGGGGTGAATGTCGATGCCGGTGGCCGAGTGAGCGATTTCCGCGCTGATCCGCGCCAGCAGCGGCAACCCGGCGCGATACAAATGGTGGGCCAGACGATGGTGAATCACCGCCAGAATCCCCGGATAGCACAACAACACTTCATCGACACTGCGGGCCGCCGGGTCGCCGTGATAGGCGGCCAATACGTCGGTGTCCAACAGGCTGCGCAACCCGGGCAAAGCGAGGGCGAAGTCCTGAATGATCTGGATGGTCCGGGCTTCGACTTCAGTCTCGGCCTGGGCACTGTGGCGCGCGGCGTAGCGCAATTCGAGCCGTGCCTGGGCCAACAGCGCATTCAGCGCCACATCCAGGGTGTGGCCGACGTAGAAGTCTTCGCTCTCTTCACGCAAATCCACCGGCCCCAGGCGCATAGGGAACAACGCACCGCACAGGGCTTCAAGAATGTCCGCCATGGCTGCGCGGGACGGCAATTCGCGTCCGCCCTGCTCGCCGCTGGCCCGGCCGTTTTGTGCTCGCCACTGTTCACGTGCCGTGCGCAGCTGGCTGACGATGGTCTGCAATTGCCAATGGCTGGAACGCTCACTCACGGTAAAAAACTCCTCACGGGCGGCCGGACTGTCTGGCCGCACTGACCGCGATTACTTTACGGCAAGGGCCGCGAGGCAAATTAAGAACCAATAGTGCTGTGCTCAGTTCGATTGGCTATAAGCGATTGGCGGTTGCCCCAACTTTTTGGCGTGCCTATAGTCCTGAGATCTTCAACCGCCAGTACGGACTCATGATCAAACAACAGCTCGCCCGCTTTAACCGCCTTGACCTGCTCGGTCAGCCCACCGCCCTGGAAAAACTCGAACGCTTGTCGACCTGGCTGGGCCGAGACCTGTACGTCAAGCGCGATGACCTGACGCCGCTGGCGATGGGCGGCAACAAGCTGCGCAAACTCGAATACCTGGCCGCCGATGCCTTGGCCCAGGGTGCCGACACCTTGATCACGGCGGGCGCGCTGCAATCGAACCACGTGCGCCAGACAGCCGCCATTGCCGCAAAGTTGGGCCTGGGCTGCGTAGCCCTTCTGGAAAATCCTCTCGGCACTGACGACAGCAATTACACCGGCAACGGCAACCGCCTGTTGCTCGACCTGTTCGATGCCAAGGTCGAACTGGTGGAAAACCTCGACAACGCCGACGAACAACTGCAAGCCCTGGCCAACCGACTGCGCAGCAACGGCAAGAAGCCGTACCTGGTGCCGATCGGTGGTTCCAATGCGCTGGGCGCCCTGGGCTACGTGCGCGCCGGGCTGGAACTGGCCGAACAGATCAAGGACACCGGCCTGAAGTTCGCCGCCGTGGTCCTGGCCTCGGGCAGCGCCGGTACCCACAGCGGCCTGGCACTGGCCTTGAGTGAAGCACTGCCGGATCTGCCAGTGATCGGCGTGACGGTTTCGCGCAGCGATGAAGATCAGCGGCCAAAGGTTCAAGGCCTGGCCGAACGCACGGCCGAGTTGCTGGGCGTCAGCCTGCCGGACGCTTTCAAAGTCGAGTTGTGGGACGAGTATTTCGCCCCGCGTTATGGCGAGCCGAATGCCGGGACACTGGCAGCGGTGAAGCTGCTGGCGAGTCAGGAAGGCTTGCTGCTGGACCCGGTCTACACTGGCAAGGCCATGGCGGGCTTGCTGGACGGGATCGGCCGTCAGCGTTTCGACGAGGGTCCGATTATCTTCCTGCACACCGGCGGGGCGCCGGCTTTGTTTGCCTATAAGGATTATCTGACGGGTTGACGCGCTTGCGTGGCAGGAGAGCTTGCCTGTGGCGAGGGAGCTTGCTCCCGCTGGGGTGCGAAGCGCCCCTAAAACCTGCGATGCGGTATTTCAGTTAAATCGCAATGGCAGGTTTTTACGGCTGCTGCGCAACCGAGCGGGAGCAAGCTCCCTCGCCACAAATGGATCGAGACATATTCAATATAAGAATAACAAATAGTATATTTATTATTTTCTTATCTAAAGGCATCATCTTATAGTCACGCCGCAGGCGAATTTGCAGCGAGACGCATAAGCTGCATTAGGGCAGGATATCGCAGTCGTCCAAATCCCGAATTTGCCAACTTTCCTAAAGCGTCTTCCATAAGAAAACACAGGGGCTTGTCATGAATTTTTCCGCATTACGTCGCAATCTGCTGGTGGGCTCGCTGGGCCTGGCACTGAGCGCCGGCCTGATTGGCCAGGCGGTTGCCGGTGAGCAACTGCAAAAAATCAAAGACGCCGGCGTGATCAACGTTGGCCTGGAAGGCACTTACCCACCGTTCAGTTTCGTCGACGCCGACGGCAAACTGACCGGCTTCGAAGTCGAGTTCTCTGAAGCCCTGGCCAAAGAGTTGGGCGTGAAGGTCAAGCTGCAACCGACCAAATGGGACGGCATCCTCGCGGCCCTGGAATCCAAGCGTCTGGACGCAGTGATCAACCAGGTGACCATCTCCGAAGAGCGCAAGAAGAAGTATGACTTCTCCGAGCCATACACCGTTTCCGGGATTCAGGCGCTGGTGCTGACGAAGAAGGCCGCCGAGCTGAACATCAAGTCCGCCGCTGACCTGTCTGGCAAGAAAGTCGGCGTAGGCCTGGGCACCAACTACGAAGAGTGGGTGAAGGCTAATGTGCCGACCGCTGACATCCGCACCTACGAAGATGATCCGACCAAGTTCCAGGACCTGCGTGTCGGCCGTATTGACGCCATTCTGATCGACCGCCTGGCCGCGCTCGAATACGCCAAGAAGGCCAAGGACACCACCGCCGCCGGTGATGCGTTCTCCCGTCAGGAAGCCGGCATCGCCCTGCGTAAAGGCGAGCCTGAACTGCTGGCCGCGGTGAACAAGGCAATCGATAAGCTGCGCGCCGACGGCACCCTGAAAAAGCTCTCGGAAAAATACTTCAACGCTGACGTCACTCAATAATGGGAGAAGCTTTCCAACTCGCACTGGACTCCGCGCCCTTTCTGCTCAAGGGCGCGTATTACACGGTCATTCTCAGCCTGGGCGGGATGTTCTTCGGCCTGGTGATGGGGTTCGGCCTGGCGCTGATGCGCCTGTCGCGCTTCAAACTGGTGAGCTGGATCGCCCGCATCTACGTGTCGTTCTTTCGCGGCACGCCGTTGCTGGTGCAACTGTTCGTGATCTACTACGGCTTGCCGCAATTGGGTCTGGAACTGGATCCGCTGCCGGCGGCCCTGATCGGCTTCTCGCTGAACATGGCCGCCTACGCCTGTGAAATCCTGCGTGCCGCGATCAGCTCCATCGAGCGCGGCCAGTGGGAAGCGGCTGCCAGTATCGGCATGACCCGCGCGCAAACCCTGCGCCGGGCCATCCTGCCGCAGGCGATGCGTACCGCATTGCCGCCGCTGGGCAACAGCTTCATTTCGCTGGTCAAGGACACCGCGCTGGCCGCTACCATCCAGGTGCCGGAACTGTTCCGTCAGGCACAGCTGATCACCGCCCGCACCTTCGAAATCTTCACCATGTATCTTGCCGCCGCACTGATCTACTGGGTCCTGGCCACGGTGCTTTCGCACCTGCAGAACCAGCTGGAAGCGCGGGTCAATCGGCACGACCAGGAGTCCTGACCCGATGATTGTCGTGGAAAAACTGACAAAGCAGTTCAAGGGTCAAGTCGTGCTCAACGGCATCGATCTTGAGGTAAAGGAAGGCGAGGTGGTCGCGATCATCGGCCCTAGCGGTTCGGGCAAGACCACCTTCCTGCGCTGCCTGAATTTTCTGGAAGAACCCACCAGCGGCCGGATCAAGGTCGGCGATATCGAAGTCGATACCAGCCGTCCCCTGAACCAGCAGCAGAGCCTGGTGCGGCGTTTGCGCCAGCACGTAGGTTTCGTGTTCCAGAACTTCAACCTGTTCCCCCATCGCACCGCCCTGGAAAACGTCATCGAAGGCCCGATCGTGGTCAAGAAGACCCCACATGCCGAAGCCATTGCCCTGGGTAAAAAACTGTTGGCCAAGGTCGGTCTGGCGGGCAAGGAGGACGCTTACCCGCGTCGCCTCTCCGGTGGCCAGCAACAGCGCGTGGCGATTGCCCGGGCGCTGGCGATGGAGCCGGAAGTGATCCTGTTCGATGAGCCGACCTCGGCCCTCGACCCGGAACTGGTGGGCGAGGTATTGGCAACCATCCGCGGCCTGGCCGAAGAGAAGCGCACCATGGTGATCGTCACCCACGAAATGGGCTTTGCCCGGGACGTGGCCAACCGTGTGGTGTTTTTCGACAAGGGTGTGATCGTCGAGCAAGGCGAAGCGAAGGCGTTGTTTGCCAACCCGAAAGAAGAACGAACCAAACAGTTCCTGAGCAAGTTCCTGAATAACGCTCACAACTAATAATCCTGCGCAACAACGGTAATCTTCCACGGATGGAAGTTACCTACCCCCTCGAAATACGCGTCATTAATATCAAACTAAACTTATCTATTCGAGATGCATATCTTGTGCGCGCACGCGGCACATACATATGCATCTCCACAATTAAAAAGCTCTAATCCAATCAGATCGCCCATCGCAAGACAGTGCTTGTGACTTGCACAAACCCGCCCATATCCCCCCGATTTCAGCAGATAAATTCGACGCAACGGCGTGGTTTACTTACTTGTGATCGTAGGAACTTTCTGAATAGCACCACACACCACCCACAACTAACAAATCTTATTGACACCTGATCTTCCTGGCTCTTATCTAGTCTCCAGCCAGCGATACTCATCACGCTTCAATCATTATTTAAACTCAAAGTAATGAACGGTTTTCTGTTCGACTATTAGTTTTTTGATATTCCAGAAACGGACTTCGTTGCAAGACCTCAAGGAGACTTCATGAAAAGCACCTCGAACAAATCCGGGCTTGTGGCCCCGACCCTGGCGCAATCCAACAAGACCGGCATCAGCGTCACTTGTGCGGCTCACTTGCTGATCGAGGTAGCGCCCTACCCCGCCATGGACGAAGGCGACCTGATCGAACTGTTCTGGGACAACTGCTACGTGGCCTCCCGCGTGCTGACGGCCAGCGATGTCGATCGATCGGTGCAGTTGCGCGTGCCTGAAAGTTTTGTCGCCAACGGTACTTCGCGCATTTACTACCGGGTCATGCAGATTGGTCGAGACCCGGTGGTTTCGGCCAGTCGAAACGTGCAGATCAAACTCGACTGCCCTGGCGGCCAACCCTCCGCGCTGTGCGGCGATGAAAACCAGTGCCTGGCACCGGTGAGCATTCCCGAGGCGATTCGCCGTCAGGGGGTCAATCCGAGCCAGGTCAAACGCGGTGTGCCCTTGACCATCGAGCCGTACCTGAACATGGCCGTCGACGACGAAATCACCCTGCGCTGGGGCGATGTGCGCATGGATCTGCCACGGCTCAAGTCCGCCGATGTGGGTCAACCGATTCAGGTCTGGATACCGCCGGCCATCATCCTCGAAGCCGGCGAAGATCTGCGGCTGGAAGTGACGTACTGCATTCTCGACCGGGTGGGCAACAACTCCCGCTGGGCGCCGGCCCGTACGCTGAAGATTGGTTGTGCAAATACCTATCTGAAAGTCCCGAAGAAGCAGCCCCTCAAGGCTGCTGAACCCCGCGAAAAATGATCACAACCCCTGTGGCGAAGGGGCTTGCCACAGGGATTGCGCCACCCCCGAGAACACCCTTCTATGTATATTCCTAAAAGTTAGTTCATAAAATATTTATACACGTTTAGGGTATATACACCGGACCACCGGACATCCTTGTTTTCATGCGCGGCCACAAGCGGCGCTTCCATAAGATGTGAGGTAGGTATGGTCCGGAACACAATCACCCCAGTGCAGATCGCCAGGGCATTGCGTGCAGCCAAGGAGCGGCACTGATGTCTAGTCTGGCAGATGCAATCGTCCAGAGTGACCTGGACATCGCCCCGCTGTTGTTGCCCGCAAAAGTCTTGCGCAATGACGCTCAAGCCATCAAGGCGGCCCACGAACTGGCGCAAGTCGCCCGTCTGCATGCGGCCAAACGTGACCGGCAGCGCAAGCTGCCGTGGGCGGAAATCGAACAGTTCACCCGCAGCGGCTTGGGCAGCATTTTCATTCCCCGCGAGTACGGTGGCCCGCAGGTTTCGTTCGTTACCCTGGCCGAGGTTTTCGCGATCATTTCCGCGGCCGACCCGGCGCTTGGGCAGATCCCGCAAAACCAGTTCGGCATTCTGAACCTGGTACTCGGCAGCGCCACCGAAGCACAGAAAAATCTGCTGTTCAAAAGCGTCCTGGATGGCTGGCGCATCGGCAATGCCGGACCGGAACGCGGCACCAAAAACACCCTGGAACTGAAGGCTCGCATCACCGCTGACGGCGTCCTCAACGGCCAGAAGTTCTATTCCACTGGCGCACTGTTCGCCCATTGGGTCGCGGTCAAAGCGTTGAACGATGACGGCAAACAAGTGTTGGCGTTCATCCGGCGCGGCACACCGGGATTGCGCATCGTCGATGACTGGTCCGGTTTTGGTCAGCGCACCACCGCCAGCGGCACGATTTTGCTCAACAACGTGCAGGCCGATCCCGAACTGGTGGTGGATAACTGGCGGATCAACGACACGCCGAACATCCAGGGTGCCGTCTCGCAGCTGATTCAAGCGGCCATCGACGCCGGTATCGCCCGAGGCGCCATCGACGACGCCATCGACTTCGTGAAAACCCGCGCCCGGCCGTGGATCGACGCCAAGGTCGAACGGGCCAGCGATGACCTCTACGTGATCGCCGATATCGGCAAGTTGAAAATCGAATTGCACGCCGCCGAAGCGCTGCTGCGCAAGGCCGGGCAAGTGCTCGATGACGTCAGTGCCGCACCCTTCACCGCCGAGTCCGCCGCCCGCGCCTCGATTGCCGTGGCCGAAGCCAAAGTACTGACCACCGAGATTTCGTTGCTGGCCAGCGAAAAGCTGCTCGAACTGGCCGGCAGCCGCGCGACCCTCGCCGAATTCAACCTCGACCGCCACTGGCGCAACGCCCGGGTGCACACCCTGCACGATCCGGTGCGCTGGAAGTATCACGCGGTCGGCGCCTATCGCCTCAACGGCACGCTGCCTAATCGCCATTCCTGGATCTGACGACCAGACATCTGGAGAAACATATGACACGTTCTCACCACGTCGCGGTCATCACCAGCGATGAACAAGCCCTGATCGTCGCCAGCGACCTTGCCGAAGACTTCAAACGCGACAGCGCCACACGCGACCGCGAGCGCCGTTTGCCACACCCGGAACTGGAGGTGTTCTCCCGCTCGGGCCTGTGGGGCATCAGCGTGCCAAAGGAATACGGCGGCGCCGGTGTTTCCAACGTCACCCTGGCCAAGGTCATCGCCTTTATCGCCCGGGCCGACGGCTCCCTGGGGCAGATCCCGCAGAACCATTTCTACGCCCTCGAAGTACTGCGGGTGAACGGCAGCCACGAGCAGAAGAGACGCCTGTATGCCGAGGTTTTGGCCGGCCAGCGCTTCGGCAATGCGTTGGCCGAACTCGGCACCAAAACCGCACACGATCGCGTCACCAGCCTGACTCGCGACGGCTGCGGCTATCGCATCAATGGTCGCAAGTTCTACGCCACGGGCGCGATCTACGCCCAGCGCATTCCCACCTCGGTGGTGGATGAAAACGGCGTGCAGCAACTGGCGTTCGTCCCGCGCAACAGCAAGGGCCTGAGCGTGATCGACGACTGGAGCGGCTTCGGCCAGCGCACCACCGGCAGCGGTTCGGTGGTGTTCGAAGATGTCTACGTCGCCGCCGAAGATGTCATCCCCTTTCAAAGCGCTTTCGAGCGCCCGACTCCGGTCGGCCCGCTGGCGCAGATTCTCCATGCCGCCATCGACACCGGCATCGCCCGCGCCGCGTATGAAGATGCGCTGCACTTCGTGCGTACCAAAACCCGGCCGTGGATCGACGCCACCCACGAAAAAGCCACGGACGATCCACTGACCCTCAAGAGCTTCGGCCACCTGAGCATTCGCCTGCATGCCACCGAGGCACTGCTGGAGCGTGCCGGTGAATACCTCGACCAGGCCCAGGCCGACACCCATGCACAGACCGTCGCGGCTGCGTCGATTGCCGTCGCCGAAGCCCGTGCCCTCAGCACCGAAATTTCCCTGGCCGCCGGCAGCACGCTGTTCGAACTGGCCGGCAGCCAGGCGACCTTGATCGAACACGGCCTCGACCGCCACTGGCGCAACGCCCGGGTGCACACCCTGCACGACCCGGTGCGCTGGAAGTACCACGCCGTCGGCAATTACTACCTCAACGATGAAAACCCGCCGCTGCGGGGGACCATCTGATGGCCAAGAAGAAAATTCTGCTCAATGCCTTCAACATGAATTGCATCGGGCACATCAACCACGGTTTGTGGACGCACCCGCGCGACACATCCACCCAATACAACACCCTCGAATACTGGACCGAACTGGCGCAACTGCTAGAGCGCGGGCTGTTCGACGGTCTGTTCATCGCCGACATCGTCGGGGTCTACGACGTCTACCAGAACTCGGTGGACGTACCGCTGAAAGAGTCGATCCAGTTGCCGGTCAATGACCCGCTGTTGCTGGTTTCAGCGATGGCGGCGGTGACGAAAAACCTCGGTTTCGGCCTGACCGCCAACCTCACCTACGAAGCGCCGTATCTGTTCGCCCGCCGCCTGTCGACGCTGGATCACCTGAGCCGTGGGCGGGTCGGCTGGAACATCGTCACCGGCTACCTGGACAGCGCCGCCAAGGCCATGGGCCTGAGCGAACAGGTCGAGCATGACCGTCGCTATGACCAGGCCGATGAGTACCTGGAGGTGCTCTACAAACTCCTGGAAGGCAGTTGGGAAAACGGCGCTGTGCTCAACGATCCACGGCAACGGATCTACGTGCAGCCAGACAAAGTGCACAAGGTCCAGCACAAGGGCGAGTTCTATCAGGTCGAGGGTTATCACCTCTGTGAACCCTCGCCGCAACGCACGCCGGTGCTGTTCCAGGCCGGCAGTTCGGATCGCGGTTTGCTGTTCGCCGGGCGACATGCCGAGTGCGTGTTCATCAGCGGCCAGACCAAGGCATCGACCAAGGTGCAGGTGGACAAGGTGCGCGCCAGCGCCGTCGAAGCCGGGCGCAATCCCGAGGACATCAAGGTGTTCATGGGTCTGAACGTGATCGTTGACGCCACCGAAGAGCTGGCTTGGGCCAAGCACGCCGAATACCTGAGCTACGCCAGTGCCGAGGCCGGCGTGGCGCACTTCTCGGCGTCCACCGGGATCGATTTTTCCCAATATGAAATCGACGAGCCGATCCAGTACGTGAAGAGCAACGCGATCCAGTCCGCCACCAAACACCTGCAAAACAACGACTGGACCCGACGCAAACTGCTGGAACAACACGCCCTCGGCGGGCGTTACATCACCGTGGTCGGCTCACCGCCGCAAGTGGCTGATGAACTGGAATCCTGGATCGCCGAAACCGGTCTCGATGGTTTCAACCTGACCCGCATCGTCACACCGGAAAGCTATGAGGATTTCATCGAGCTGGTGATTCCCGAGTTGCAACGGCGGGGCTCGTACAAGACGGCGTACGACAGCGGCACCATGCGCGAAAAGCTGTTTCAGCGGGAGGCGCATTTGCCTGAGCAACATACCGGTTCGGCTTACCGCCGCTAAAAGCTTCGCGAGCAAGCCCGCTCCCACAGGGGAATGCATTCCAAATGTGGGAGCGGGCTTGCTCGCGAAGAGGCCCCACCAGACACCAAAAAATTAATGCACTGACTGGATAACTCATCATGAAAAAGAACTACCTCTCCCACCCAGTCAAAGCACTGGCCCTGGCCCTCGGCCTGTTCAGCTCGGTGACCTTCGCCGCCGACGCCCCACTGAAAATCGGCACCACCGCCGCTTTCGCCATTCCCCTTGAAGCAGCCGTCGAAGAAGCCTCCAAACAAGGCCTGAAAGTCGAGCTGGTGGAGTTCACCGACTGGATCGCGCCGAACGTCAGCCTCGCAGCCGGCGACATCGACGTGAACTACTTCCAGCACATCCCGTTCCTGGAAAACGCCAAGGCAGCATCCGGTTTCGATCTGGTGCCGTTCGCACCGGGCATCATCAACAACGTCGGCCTCTACTCGAAGAAATACAAAAGCTTCGACGAACTGCCGCAAGGCGCCAGCGTGGCCATCGCCAACGATCCGATCAACAGCGGTCGTGGCTTGCAGTTGCTGGCCAAGGCCGGTTTGATCACGCTCAAACCCGGCGTCGGCTAC
This sequence comes from Pseudomonas sp. GL-B-12, assembly GCF_019955895.1. NCBI lineage: Bacteria > Pseudomonadati > Pseudomonadota > Gammaproteobacteria > Pseudomonadales > Pseudomonadaceae > Pseudomonas > Pseudomonas sp. GL-B-12. The sequence goes on along the minus strand of NZ_JAHBCX010000006.1, from coordinate 67,969 downwards.
AAGGCCACCGAAGAAGACATCATCGCCAACCCGAAGCACATCAAGATCCTCCAGGTCGAAGCCGTGCAACTGGTACGCGCCTATGACGATGCCGATCTGGTGCAGGGCTACCCGGCCTACATTCGCTTGTCGAAAACCTTCGATGCGGGCTCCGCGCTGCTGTTCGACGGCCTCGATCATAAGGAGTACGTGATTCAGTTCGTGATCCAGCCCAAGAGCAAAACCGACCCGCGCCTGATCAAGTTCGTCGACATCTACCAGCACTCACCCGCTGTGCGCGCCGCACTGGATAAAGCTCACGGCAAGCTCTATCAAGCCGGTTGGGAAAGCTGAACATGACCGCCGCCATCCAACGGCGACTGGAGCTTCCAGAGCCTGCAAAAGCTGCACAAACCGAGCTGCATCCCGAGCTCAATCGTGCTCATGTGCGCTTCATCAATCTGGGTAAAACCTACAACGGCCAGCAAGGCCCGGTGGCCGCGTTGCACGGCATCGACCTGGCCATCCAGCGCGGCGAAGTGTTCGGCATCATTGGTCGCAGCGGCGCCGGCAAGTCGTCGCTGATCCGCACCATCAATCGCCTGGAACAGCCGAGCAGCGGTCGGGTGCTGATCGATCAAGTGGACATCGGCGAGTTCGACGAAGACCGCCTGGTGGCGTTGCGTCGGCGCGTCGGCATGATCTTCCAGCACTTCAATCTGATGTCGGCCAAGACCGTTTGGCAAAACGTCGAGCTGCCCTTGAAAGTCGCCGGCGTGCCCAAGGAACAACGCGAACAGAAGGTCCGTGAACTGCTGGAGCTGGTGGGCTTGCAGGCCAAACACAAGGCTTACCCGGCGCAATTGTCCGGCGGGCAGAAACAGCGCGTGGGCATTGCCCGGGCGCTGGTGCATGACCCGGAAATTCTGCTGTGCGACGAAGCCACCTCGGCGCTCGACCCAGAGACCACGCAGTCGATCCTCGGCCTGCTGCGCGAGATCAATCAGCGCCTGGGCCTGACCATTGTGCTGATCACCCACGAGATGGCGGTGATCCGTGAGATCTGTGATCGAGTGGTTGTCCTGGAACACGGGCACATCGTCGAGCAAGGGCCGGTTTGGGAAGTGTTCGGCAATCCGCAGCATGAGGTTAGCAAGACATTGCTGGCGCCGTTGCAACACGCATTGCCCAAAGAGCTGCAAAGCCGTTTGCAGGCGCAGCCAGATTCCCCGGACGCCGCCGTGGTCCTGCGCTTGCAGTTCACCGGCAGCCAACGCGACGAGCCGGACCTGGCGGCACTGTTCAGCGCCCTCGGAGGCCGTGTGCGATTGCTCCAAGGCGGCGTGGAACGGATTCAGGGCCATGCCCTCGGGCAACTGCTGCTGGCGGTAACCGGCTCGACTCTCGGTGCCGAAGAGTTGCGTCAACGCGCCTCCCATTGGGCTCAACAAGTAGAGGTACTGGGCTATGTGGTTTGATCGCTTGCTACAGGGTTTCATCGATACGTTCTTGATGGTCGGCGTGTCGTCGTTGATCGCGCTGTTGGCGGGCATTCCGCTGGCGGTGATCCTGGTCACCAGCTCCAAGGGCGGCATCTACGAAGCTCCGGCGCTGAACCGCGCACTGGGTGCGTTCGTGAACCTGTTTCGCTCGATTCCGTTTCTGATTTTGATGGTGGCGCTGATTCCGTTCACTCGCCTGATCGTTGGCACCACCTACGGCGTGTGGGCGGCCGTGGTGCCGTTGACCATCGCTGCCACGCCGTTCTTTGCGCGCATTGCCGAGGTCAGCTTGCGTGAGGTCGATCATGGATTGGTCGAAGCGGCGCAAGCCATGGGTTGCCGGCGTTGGCACATCGTTTGGCATGTGTTGTTGCCGGAAGCGCTGCCAGGGATTGTTGGCGGGTTCACGATTACCTTGGTGACGATGATCAATTCGTCAGCCATGGCCGGCGCGATTGGCGCGGGTGGGCTGGGGGACATCGCCTATCGGTATGGGTATCAGCGGTTTGATAGCCAGATCATGTTGACGGTGATTGTGTTGCTGGTGGTGTTGGTGGCGGTGATTCAGTTGGGTGGGGATCGGTTGGCTCGGGGGTTGAACAAGCGTTGAGATCACAATGCCTAACCCTCGACAAACGAGGAGCCGAACGTCGATTGCCGAAGTACGTGTGGCAGCGGAGTTACATCATGGATTGAGGCTCACACTAGTGGATTTACCTCTATAATTCTTAACTGCTAGATCAAGATATTCGAGTCTTGGGGGCATGAGTGGACTTATATTCCGAGGCTGCACAGGACCTTTAATGTGTAACTCATTGACTACAACAAAGCCATCAACTATTCGATCGCGCAACTTATCGAATAGATAGTTCTCAAAAGCTTCACGCCCTATTTTTTTGTATTTATTCGTTGACATATATTCCTCCGACTTCTGTTCAAACAGCAACCTGGAAACCTCTCCAATAAACTTATCCCCCGACACTGTAAATCCACGATAAAAATCAAAATATTCCATATCCGCAAGTGAAATCTCATATAAAAACAGAGGGTTTTTTTTACTTGCTACCTTTTCCAAACTTTTTCGATATATATCAGCTCCTGCCCGAAGGGTAGAGGTAAAAACAGTCAGACTACCGTACCGGGCAAAGGCGTGCTTATCAGAATTGGTTCCCTCAAATCCGCTTCTCATTACTTCCCCGGGGGAACGGAAATCATATCGGTACACTGTACTTATTTCCCGAACAGAGTTGCTTCTTCTGGGTCCTCGCCTGTCAGGTCTCATTACACTTCCCCCCGGAATTTCTATTGACGCTTCATCCCCTGAGCTCTCTACAACTGCCAAGCTTTCAGCGTTGTGCGCTATCGCTGATACATAGGGTTCTGTTGCGTTTGCAGATGACTCAGAATTCTCACCAGTCGTAATCGATTTATTATTCGGCTTTCCAAAGGGCATTCGCCCATCTACATCTTGAAGTATCACCGGATTATTTCTAACCATTTTGAACAGATTAACCCCGTCTACGTCCCACGCCGGATCCGGGATTATCCAGCGTTGCAACCATGGCGCGTAATATCGATAACCATAGTAATAGAGCCCCGTCGCATCCCGTTCCTTGCCCGAATAGCGAATGGTCTTGTACTGCGCCACCAGTGCACTTTTGCCCGCCCAGCACGCCGTGCCACCAAAGGGGTAATAGTGCTCCTGGGTCAGCACGCCCGCTTCGTCATCCAGTTCCAGGGTGCTGGAGCCGAGGTGATCGCCGAGGCTGTAGCGCCATTGATCGTCATGAGCACCTTCGGGCCAGTGCAGCGCCCGCACGTTGCTGCACCCGGCTTCGACGCTGATGACGTGGTGTTCCTCACCATCGGCCTGGCGGTGGATTTCCAGGCCGGGGAGGTAGCGGACCTCGCTGCGCAGGGTGCGCCCGCTGCTGTGGGCGAACCCCGTTTTGCGCAAGCGGTGGCCGGGGCGGTCGTAGCGATAGCATTCGTAGTCGTCGGGCTCGGTTTCGCGTTTGACCAACGTCACGCGGCTCAATTGATTGCGGCTGTCCCAGGTCATGGCTTGCCCGCGTTGCAGTTCCTGTTGATTGCCACCGGCATCAAAACCCGAGTCGATATCTGGCTCGCCCGGCAGCGAGCCGTCATCGCGTTGCGCGAGGCTACGGTTGCTTCGTGTCGAGGTGAACATCGAGAAGCCGGGCGCATCGCTGTGGTGGCGGGTAATCAAATTCCCGGCCCGGTCGTACTCGAAGCGCTGGGTGTAATTACGCCGCTGGCTGGGGTCCAGCGGCGTGGGTAGCAGTGTCGGCAATGCCGGGCCATGACTCGGCTGGCTGGCCTCCCAGCCCTGGGCTTCGACCAGTTGATACAGGCTGTCGTAGCGGTAGCGATTGATCGGCTCGATGCGCTGGTTGTTGAAATGGCTGACGGCTTGGGACTGGTCGTGCAGTTCGACAATGTTGCCCACCGGGTCGTAGACGTAGTTCAGGTCCTGCAAGGGGTTCTGGTTCTCGACCGCCGCCAACAACCGGATCAGCCGGCCGTCTTCGGCAGCGTATTCGATGCGGGTCAGCACGCCATTGCCAGCGGTTTCGCGTTCGATCTGATCCTGGGCGTTGTAGCGAATGTTCCTGACCAGGCATTGCGGCGACTGCCCTACTCCGGCCAATTGCAGCCAGGCCTCACTCGATTTTCCTGCCACGTCGTAGGCAAAGGTTCTGACGTTGCCCATGGCATCGGTTTGTTCCTGAAGCTCGCCGGTGGGGTTGAAGATGTGGCGAGTGATGAATGATTGAGCTTCCAGACACGCCTCGCGGTCAGCGATATCCAGGGGCCAATCAGGTGTGTCGAGGTCAACGAGGAAGTGTCGATCTTCAACCAGCACGGCACCGGCAAGCCCATAGTCGGGAAAGATTTGAGTACCCGCCGGATCGTCATGACGGATCACCTGCCCGCACTGGTTGTGTTCGGCGAATGCAGGGCTGCAATCTCCGTAGGTCAAGCGTTCCACCACACGAGGTCGTTCCCCCGCGTCCTGTTCCGTGACGGTGATCGGTCGCTGTTGTTCGTCGAACTCGGTATGACGCTGACTGCCTCGTGCATCCCAGAGTGAACAGGGCGAACCCGCCTGATCCAGCACACTCAACTGCCACCCGGCATCGACGCTGTCCGTCAGCAACGGTTGATCGTTCAAGCCGTAAATCGTGGTCAGGTTCGGCTTCGGCGCCGTGCCCCACAACCGTGGGTCCCACGACTCGACCAAGCGGCCTGCCGCGTCGAAGCGTTGCCGGGTGATGCGCGGGTCAATCTCCGGGCTGTCGGGATGACGGCAATAGCCGACGCTGCGAACCGTCAGGGCGCGTGGATCGATGACCGAGAGTGTTGGTGTCGCGGTGTGGTGATAAGCGTTCACGGCATTGACGGTCCTTCGCTTTGACTGAGGAAAGACTGGGCTTTTTTTGGCAGGGGCGAAACTGTAAGAAGTAACAGGTCGGCGCCTGTGAAATCGCCATCGTCGGAACGCCGCCCGGAGCAAGCTCGCTCCCACAATGAATCGCGCCGAATGGATATCCGTGGTTTGTCAGCCAGATCATGTTGACGGTGATTGAGGTGTTGGTGGCGGTGATTCAGTTGGGTGGGGACCGGTTGGCGCGGGGGTTGAACAAGCGCTAAGCACATTGCGAACACCCTTTGTGGCGAGGGGGCTTGCCCCCGTTCGACTGCGCAGCAGTCGCAAAACCTGCGACCTTGTTTTTCTGACACACCTCATTGAACGGTTTTTGGGGCCGCTTCGCGTCCCAACGGGGGCAAGCCCCCTCGCCACAGGTGATCACAGACTTCCAGAGGGAAGTTTTCGTACAGGAAAATCAGCGGTTTTGCAGGCCTGTTCCCTTTCTTTTGCAGGACATTTCCTAGATCATTTCGCTCGCTTGCGCCCGCCAAATTCCGTGGCTAGTCTCGGTCCGTCACTGCTTATCAGTGATCGGGTTTAGTCGCCCGGACCGGACGCATAGTGCTACCCATATTCAGGTATTTTTTATCGCCTGAAATCTATGGTGGCTGTGCGCAGGGCACCTTCGGGTGCGCCGGTTCCCGGTGTCCGGTCGACTAACCTGCGTGCAGCCGCCACCCCCTATTCGTTTAGTCGCGATATCGGTTGGCTCCAACTACATCGGAGTTTTACCAATGAAAAGATCTGTCCCCGATCCACCACCTGAAAATCCCACCAACGAAACCGGAACTGAAGACCCTCTCAGGGATCGATCAGCGCTCTACCGGGCCATTGATTTCTACCTCACCGGCAAACAACCCGCACCACCCGATGAAATGCGCTTCTACAACGTCAGCAAAGACGTGAGCTTTGAAGACACCCAGCTCTATGTCGCCGACCTGCTGCGTTGTGCTTCGGTCACGGCGTATCAGTGTGGCGATCAACTCAAGGGCGCCGACCGGGCGATGGTGTACTCGATCTGGCATTTGCTGGAGATTGCCAAGGCGATGGTGGATCACTCCATTGAATGTTTGGGGATGAAAAAGAGCTGAGCCATCTGTTGTCAGTACCACCGCCTTCGCGAGCAGGCTCGCTCCCACAGTTGATCCTCAGTGCAGACCAAATTTATGCACGGCGCGAATCATTGTAGGAGCGAGCCTGCTCGCGATGGGCTGCGCAGCAGCCCCCGACGCCATGGCGTATATTCGGTGAATCCAAATTGCCTGCGCAGCCGACCATGAAGCAAACACCCGACGACCTCGAACAGATCACCACCACGACCCTGGGCCACTACAACTCGACGGCCGAAAGTTTCCGAGAAGGCACCCGTGATCACGACGTCAGCCAGAACATCGATGCCCTGTTGCGCCATATTCAGGGCGAGGCGCCTTTCGACATTCTCGATTTTGGCTGCGGACCGGGTCGGGATTTGCAAACCTTCACCCATATGGGCCACAAGGCGGTCGGCCTCGACGGTTCGGAAAAATTCGCGCAGATGGCCCGTGAAGACAGCGGGTGCGAGGTGTGGCAGCAGGACTTCTTGAAGCTTGATCTGCCGGCCGAGCGTTTCGACGGGATTTTTGCCAACGCGGTGCTGTTTCATGTTCCGCGTCAGGAATTACCGCGGGTGTTGAAGCAGTTGTGGGGAGCGCTGAAACCGGGTGGGGTGTTGTTCAGTTCCAATCCCCGTGGCGAGAATCAGGAAGGCTGGAACGGGCCGCGTTATGGGTCGTATCACGACCTGGCGGCCTGGCAACAATTGTTGATCGAGGCGGGGTTTGTGGAGCTGGAGCATTACTACCGGCCGGCAGGGCTGCCGCGGGAGCAGCAGCCTTGGTTGGCGAGTGTTTGGCGTAAGGCTGTGTAGTCAATTCCGACGATGAGCGCGATGCGCTCGCTTTTTAAACAGCCTCTTTCTTCGGCTCGCGAATCTTGTACCAGGCCACATACAGCGCCGGCAAAAACAGCAGCGTCAGCAAGGTGGCGATGACGATCCCGCCGATCATTGCGTAGGCCATCGGCCCCCAGAACACTTCCCGGGCAATCGGGATCATCCCCATGCTCGCCGCCGCCGCGGTCAGCAGGATCGGCCGACGTCGATGTTCGGTGGCCTGTACCACCGCATCCCACGGCGCGTAGCCCTTCTGCTCGTACTCTTCGATCTGGGTCACCAGGATCACCGAGTTACGGATGATGATACCGATCAGCGCCAGAATCCCGAGGATCGCCACGAAGCCCATCGGCGTGCCCGTCGGCACCAGCGCGATCACCACGCCGATCAGCCCCAGCGGCGCAACGCTGGCTACCAGGAACAGCTTCTGCACGCTGTGCAGCTGGATCATCAGGAAGGTCGCCATCATGAACAGCATCAGCGGCACCACCTTGGCAATCGGGCCCTGGGCCTTGCCGCTTTCCTCCACCGTACCACCGGTGGCTACCTTGTAGCCCGCCGGCAGTTTGGCAGCGAAAGCGTCGATGGACGGCTTGAGGATTTTCACCAGGTCCGTCGGCTGGATCTCGTCGCGTATCGCCGCCTTGATGGTGATGGTCGGCAGGCGATCCCTACGCCATACCAACGGCTGCTCCAGTTCGTAGCGCACCGTGGCGAATGCCAGCAGCGGAATCGACGTGCCGCTCGGCGTGACGATTTGCAGATTCTGCAGGGTTTCCGGCGTACCGCGTTCGGAATCCACCGCGCGCCCGACCACGTTGATCAGGTAAATGTCGTCATCGACCTGGGTCACCGTCTGGCCGCTGACGATGCCGTTCATCAGGTTGGCCACATCCTCGGAAGACAGCCCCAACTGCCGCGCCTTGTCCTGGGCGATGTCGATGCGCAGGACTTTGCCAGGTTCGTTCCAGTCGTAGATGATCTCGCCAATGTGCGGGTTCTTGTCCAGCTCCGTGGCCAGGTCGATGGCATGTCGGCGCACCTGGTCGATGTCCTTGCCGCTGACCCGGTACTGGATCGGACGCCCTACCGGCGGGCCCATTTCCAGCGCCTGGACATAACTGCCGATGCCGACGAAGTCGTTGCGCAAGCGCTCGCGAAGCATCTGCATCATGGCTTCACGGGTATGGCCTTTGCTGACGATCACCAACTGCGCGTAGAACGGGTTTTGCAGTTGTTGGTCCAGTGGCAGATAGAAACGGATCGCGCCCTGACCGACGTAGGTGCTCCAGCGCACGATGTCCGGATCGTCCTTGAGCGTGGCTTCGAGGCGATCGACGGCCCGGCGGGTTTCGTCGAGCGAGGCGTTTTGCGGCAGGTTCAGGTCCACCAGGATTTCCGGGCGATCCGAAGACGGGAAGAACTGGTTCTGCACATAGCGCATGCTAAATAGCGCCAGTACAAAGCACAGCACGGTGATGCCAATGGCCCACCAGCGATTGCGCATGCACCACAACAGCCCGCCGTTGAACGCTTTGCCGATGCGCCCGGGTTCGCCTTCGTGGGGTTTCACGTTGGTGCTGAGGATGTGCACGCCGATCACCGGCGCAAACAGAACCGCCACCACCCATGAGACCAACATCGCGCAGGCGATCACCGCAAACAGGGTGTAGGTGTATTCGCCGGCGGAGCTGGCGTTCAAGCCGATCGGCACGAAGCCCGCCACGGTGACCAGCGTACCGGTGAGCATCGGGAACGCCGTGGAGGTGTAGGCGAAGGTCGCCGCCTGCTCCTTGGTCTCGCCCAATTCCAGACGGGTGACCATCATTTCCACGGTGATCATCGCATCGTCCACCAGCAGGCCGAGGGCGATGATCAGTGCACCGAGGGAAATCCGCTGCATGGTGATGCCGCTGTATTCCATGAACACGAACACCATCGCCAGCACCAACGGGATCGAGCACGCCACCACCAAACCGGCGCGCACGCCAAGGCTGACGAAGCTGACCAGCAGCACGATCACCACTGCCTCGAACAAGGCACTGGTAAAGCCGCCGACGGCCTCTTCCACCACCACGGCCTGGTCGGAGACGTTGTGAATGCCGACCCCCACCGGCAGGTCGGCGGTCAACTGGTCCATACGGGCGTGCAAGGCCTTGCCGAACGCCTGGACGTTGCCACCCTTTTGCATGGCAATCGCCAGGCCGATGGCCTGTTTGCCGTTGTAGCGGAATTCCGGCGAGGCCGGATCGACATAGCCGCGACTGATTTCGGCAATGTCGGCCAGACGATAGTAGCGGTCGTTGAGCTTGAGGTTGACCTCGGCCAGGTCTTTCTCCGAAGCGAACTTCCCTGAAGTGCGCACCGAAATCCGCTCCGGCCCGGCCTCGATGACACCCGCCGGGGTCACGGCGTTCTGGCTTTGCAGGCTCTGCACCACCTGACGCTCATCGATGCCCAGCGCTGCGAGTTTGCGTGTGGAGAAGTTCAGGTACAGCACTTCGTCCTGCTGGCCGACCATTTCGATCTTACCCAGCCCCGGCACGCCGCGAATTTCCATGCGCGCCTGTTCCACGTAGTCGCGCAACTGACGCAGGGTCAGGCCGTCGGCGGTGAAGGCGTAGATCGAGCCGAAGACGTCGCCGAACTCGTCGTTGAACGACGGCCCCTGTATGCCTTGCGGGAACTGGTATTTGATGTCGTTGATCTTCTTGCGTACCTGGTACCAGATCTCCGGGATGTCCTTGGAGCTGGTGGTGTCGCGCAGGTACACGTACACCGTGGATTCACCGGGGCGCGTGTAGCTTTTCACGTAGTCGAGGGAGTCGAGTTCTTCGAGCTTTTTCTCGATCCGGTCGGTGATCTGCTTGAGGGTTTCCTCCTGGGTCGCCCCCGGCCATTTGCTCTGGATCACCATGGTTTTGATGGTGAACGAAGGGTCTTCTTCGCGCCCCAGGTTGAAATACGAGAACACACCCATCAGCAATGCGACGAACATCAGATACCAGATGAACGACTGATGCTTGAGGGCCCATTCCGAGAGGTTGAAAGGCCCTTTCATTGACTGTCCTCGTCGATTTTCACTTGTTGCCCCGGTTTGAGGCTGTTCACACCGGCACTGACCACCCGCTCGCCGTTCTTCACGCCGTCGGCCAGCACCACAGTGCTGTCGGTGCGGCTGATCACGGTGACGTCACGGGGGGAGACGGTTTTACTTTGTGCATCAATCACCCAGATGCGTGGCTTGCCATCGACCTCCTGCAGCGCGGTGACAGGCAACTCGATGCGCGGCTTGATCGCCGAGCTCAGGGTGACGCTGATGGCCGTACCCAGGCGAAAGCCGGGCGGCGTTTCGGCCAGGGTCAGGCGGGCGCGACGGGTGCGTGTGGCACTTTGAGCCTTAGGTTCGATCTCACGGATGATGGCGGTGGTATTGATGCTCGGATCAAGTTGCGCAGCGACCAGGAACACCACATCGCTGGGCAGTTGATCGACCAGGGTATCCGGCAGGTCGATCACCGCTTCCTTGATGTCCGGTTGCGCCAGTGTCACCACTTGCTGACCGGCCGACACCACTTGCCCGGCCTCGGCGCTCCACTGGGTGACCACCGCTTTATGGTCTGCGCGCAGCTCGGTGTAGCCCAATTGGTCCTTGCTCTGGTTGACGGCCGCCCGGGCCTGATCGAGTGAGGCCTGGGTGGTTTTCAGGTCCGTGTTGGCCTCGTCGAGTTGCGCTTGCGCGCCAACCCCGCGGTCAAACAAGGCTTGCTGACGCTGGGCCGTGGCCTTGGCGTTGATCAGTTGCGCCTGGATTTTCGCCAGGTCGCCCTGGGCCGAGCGCAATTGGTTCTGCTGGTCGGAAGGATCGAGGGTGGCGAGCAGCGTACCCTTCTCCACCTCGGTGCCGACATCGACGTTACGGCTGGCGATTCGCCCGCCCACACGGAAGCCGGTATCGGTTTCATAGCGCGCCTGGATGCTGCCGGCGAAGCGGCCCAGGTCCTCTTCGTTCAAGGTCTGGACCTTGATCGACAGCACCGGCCGTACCGGTGCCGGCGGCGGTTCGCTTTTGGAACAGGCGCTCAGCACCAGCCCGATGGACAACGCCCATAAAGGCTTCATGGCTTGGCTCCCCACGTCAGATCCTTGTAAGTGTTTTCGGCAATTTCGACTTCCATGTCCGGGTGCAAGAGTTGTCCGCCCGCGATGATGACTTTGTCCCCGTCCTTCAAGCCGTCGCTGATGATGACCTTGCCGGTCAGGTAGCGGCTGACCGTGACCGAATGCAATTGGGCCTTGCCCTTGTCGTCGACAATCCAGACAGCGGGGGCACTGATGTTTTTGGTCAGCGCCGACCACGGCAACTCGATGACCGACTTGCCCGATCCCCTGGCCGTGGCACTCACCACCGAGCCCAACTGCATGCCGTCGGGCAGTTTGTCGAGGCCGACCTTGACCTGCACGGTGCCGGATTGCGCCGATACAGAGGGGGTGACTTCGCGCACGGTGCCGGTGGTTTTGATCGCCGGGTTGTCGAGCAGGCTGAGGACGATGGTTTGATCTTTCGGCTTCTCGGCCAGCAGTGATTCATAGACGTTGAACACCGCATCCCGGTCGCCGTCACGGGCCAGGCTGAAGACCGGCATGGTCGCCTGCACCACCTGGCCGACTTCGGCCTGACGCTCGGTAATGATCCCCGGCGCATCGGCGATCAGCGCCGTATAGCTCAGCTGATCCTTGGCGTTGGCCAACTGCGCCTGGGCGGCGCTCAGGGCACTCTGACTACTGTGCAAGGCGGCCTGGGCCGAATCGTATTCGCTCTGGCTGGTATAGCCCTTGGGCAGCAATTTTTGCTGACGCACGAACGCCGCCGCACTCTGCGTCACCCGCGCCTGTTCGGCGACGACTTGCGCCTGGGCCGAATCGACACTGGTCTGCAAATCCTTCGGGTCGAGCCGGGCCAGCACTTGCTTGGCTGTCACTCGATCACCGACGTCAACCGAACGCTGGATGATCTTGCCACCCACACGAAAAGACAGCTCCGTCTGTATCCGCGCCTGGATATCACCGGTGAGGGTAACCGAGGCCGCGTAATCCGCTGGTTTGACGACTTGTACGAACACCCGGGGCAGGTATTCCTGCACGGGTTTTTTCTCGTCGCAAGCCGTCAGCAGGGTGACGACACTCAAGGCCATTACTACTTTCAATCCGGGAACCACCATGCAAACTCCTTGGCCTTTTCCATGTACAACACGACAGAGAGCTTAGAACAGGATCTAAACCTTGCACGAGCGTCTTATGAAGAAAAAATCCGCACCATTTTGGCCCTCAAACACTTGCCATAGACGCCTGCGCATGCCTGACAATGAGCCCCGGTCGATCCCGCCTCAGGAACCCACATGCTCAAAACTCTCGCGGTGGCCAATTACCGCTCGATCAACAAACTGGTGATCCCGCTGGGCCGGCTGAATCTGATCACCGGCCCCAACGGCAGCGGCAAATCCAACCTGTATCGCGCGCTGCGCCTGCTGGCGGAAACCGCCCACGGCGGCGTGGTCAATGCCCTGGCCCGTGAAGGTGGCCTGGATTCGACCTTCTGGGCCGGCCCGGAAACCCTCTCCCGGCGTATGCGCACCGGCGAAGTCGCCATCGAGCCCACCGTGCGCCAGGGCGTCAAACGCCTGCGCCTGGGGTTCGCGGGAGAGGATTTCGGCTACTCGATCAGCCTCGGCCTGCCCGATTCCAATGGCCATTTCATGCTGCCCGGACGCAGCACGCCGACACCGTCTTATTTCAGCCTCGACCCGCAGATCAAACGCGAATGCCTCTGGGCCGGGGTGTTCTATCGCCCAGCCAGTCTGCTGGTCGATCGTGACGGCCCAATGATCCGTGCCCGCGCCGATCGCCGCTGGGATGTATTGGCGCAACACACGCCGACTTTCGACAGCCTGTTCGATCAGGTCGGTAGCCTGCGCGGTTCGCCGGAAGTGCTGGAGATACGCGAGTTCATCCGCCGCTGGCGCTTCTACGATCACTTTCGCAGCGATGCCGACGCCCCGGCGCGTCAACCGCAACTGGGCACCCGCACGCCGGTGCTGCACCACGACGGACGCGATCTGGCGGCGGCCTTGCAGACAATCATCGAAATTGGCGACCCCGAGGCTTTGCGGGCGGCGATCAGCGACGCCTTCCCCGGCGCACGACTGAACATCGAACCACTGCCGGGCGGGCGCTTCGCCATCGAGTTCTTTCAGGAAGGTTTGTTGCGGCCGCTGTCGGCCGCCGAGTTGTCGGACGGAACGTTGCGCTACCTGCTGTTGGTCGCGGCGCTGCTGACGCCACGGCCGCCGACGCTGATGGTACTGAACGAGCCGGAAACCAGCCTGCATCCGGACCTGCTGCCGGCGTTGGCACGCTTGATCATCCGCGCCTCCGAGCAGTGCCAGGTGTGGGTGGTGTCCCATGCCCGGCGTTTGATTTCGGCCTTGCAGCAGGACCCCGACTGCAACTGCATCGTGCTGGAGAAAAATCTTGGCCAGACCGGGATCGTGGGCCAGCGCATGCTGGATGAGCCGGCATGGTATTGGCCGGATTGAGCGGCGCCTGATTTGCCGGGGCAATGGAAGACGTCTATTTTCCCTTGCACCGTAGGAAGGATCTTTTTTTCGAAACACAGCGCCAAGGACGAACCACTTTTGGCCAGACTCCCGGGCAAAATCTCACAAGGACGAGAACATGGCAGACGAACCAACGCCGCAACGGCTGGATCCGCAGGACATTCTGAAATTATTGATGGCGTTGCGCAGGGCGTTGAAGGCCGGGCCGGTTTGAAGGTTTTCAGCAGGTTCTGGAGTTGTTTTTTTGTGGCGAGGGAGCTTGCTCCCGCTGGGTTGCGGAGCAACCCCAAAACCTGCGATCAGACTCTTCCAGATCCAGACACACCGCTTTGCCGGTATTTGCGACTGCTGCGCAGCCGAACGGGAGCGAGCTCCCTCGCCACAAGAGCGCCCTCGCTACAAGTAAATCGAACGCCAAAAAAAACGCCGACGCTAAATCAGCCGTCGGCGTTTGAAACCTTGAAGGGGTTTGCTTCGCGAATCAGAACGCCGGCAGTACCGCGCCGCTGTACTTCTTCTCGATGAAGGCTTTCACTTCCGGGCTGGTCAGGGCCTTGGCCAGTTTCTGGATGGCAACGCTGTCCTTGTTGTCCGGACGGGCCACCAGGAAGTTCACGTAAGGCGAATCGGCACCTTCGATTACCAGGGCGTCTTTAGCCGGGTTCAGACCCGCTTCCAGCGCGTAGTTGGTGTTGATCATGTCCAGGTCGACCTGATCCAGCACGCGCGGCAACATCGCGGACTCAAGCTCCTTGAACTTGAAGTTGTGCGGGTTCTTGGCGATGTCTTTCGGCGTGGCCAAGGCGTTTTTCGGGTCTTTCAACTCGATCAGGCCAGCCTTCTGCAGCAGGATCAGGGCACGGCCGCTGTTGCTGCCTTCGTTCGGGATAGCGATAGTCGCGCCGTCTTTGAGTTCAGCCAGGGTTTTGACTTTCTTCGAGTAGCCACCGAAGGGTTCAACGTGAACACCAATCACGGTTTCCAGGTGAGTGCCTTTGCCTTCGTTGAAGCTCTTCAGGTACGGCAGGGTCTGGAAGTAGTTGGCGTCCAGACGCTTCTGGTCGACCTGCACGTTCGGTTGAACGTAGTCGGTGAACACCTTGATTTCCAGGTCCACGCCTTCTTTGGCGAGGGTTGGCTTGATCAGCTCGAGAATCTCGGCGTGTGGAACCGGGGTCGCGGCAACCACCAGTTTCTCGCCAGCCTGGGCCAGGCCCGTGGTCAGGGCAGCCGCCAGTGCGGTGAACAACAGAACCTTTTTCATGCAGTGTCCTTATCGAGAATCACAGTCGCTTGTGGCGACGGCTTGAATATGAGAGTGCCAGTGAAGTGCTATCGCTGGCGTGAAGCGGACAATACCGGGATTTTTTATTCCCGAACAATAACGTTTATTCAGCTTCATATTCCATTTTGTTCATACAGAGCGTTAAAGCGTCTGCGTCAGGCTTTCCAGCAAGCGCTTGAGTGCCGAACGCTCGCCAGCAGTGCCATTTTTGCTTGTATAAACAATGTGTTGCTCGATTTTTTCCAGCGAAATCGAGGGCTCCGGCAGGTTCAGATGCTCCGGCAAAATTTCGTCGCCCGTACTCACCAGCAGCGCAAAGTGAATGATGTTTTCCAGCTCCCGGGTATTGCCCGGCCAACTGTGACGTTCCAGCACAAGCTGCGCCGCTTCGCTGATCAGCGGCACTGGCAAGTCGAGGCGCTGGCTGTAGATCCCGAGGAAGTATTCGGCCAGCGACAGGATGTCACCCGTGCGCTCGCGCAGTGCCGGCAGTTCGAGCTGGCCTTCGCTGAGGTAGTGATAGAGCCGTTCATGGAATTTTCCGGCGGCAACCGCCTGGGCCAGATCGATGCTGGTGGCCGCCACCAGCCGCACATCCACCGGGCTCGGCTGCTGGGCACCGACGCGGGTGACTTCGTGGTTTTCCAGCGCAGCGAGCAGTTTGGTCTGGATCGGCAGCGGCAGGTCGCCGATTTCGTCCAGGTACAGCGTGCCGCCGTTGGCCGAACCGAACCACCCGGCACGACTGCTCGCCGAGCCGCTGTAACTGCCGGCGGCATAGCCGAATAACTCGGCGTCGGCATAAGTCGGGCTGATGGCGCCGCAGTTGACCGACACGAATAACCCGCCGCGATCACTGGCGCGATGGATATGGCGGGCCAGCAATTCCTTACCGGTGCCGGTTTCACCACGGATAAGCACTGACACTGAACGCGTGGCCAGTTGCTCAAGGTCTTCACGTAATTGCCGTGACCGTGGATCGACAAACACCAGCGCCTTGGCGCGGATGCTCAGGGGACTTTTTTCAGCATCGGGAAAGGTCAGCAGTGGCTGGCCGAAGGTTTCAAAGCTCATGGCAGACTCCCGCCCAAAACCGCCGGGAGACGGGGGCGTTAAATAAAAAAAGTGTTCAAGCGCGGCGCAGGGCGTGGTGTTCCATGCGGTTTTGCAGGCGATAGAGATAGGCAAAACCCTGCTCCCAACGCTGATGACCGGACTTCACGTTGATATGCCCTGCCCCCGCCAGAATCCCCGCCTCGGCGCCCCAGTTACGCGCCAGCTCCAGGGCCCGCGGTGCACTGACGGCGCTGTCGTTGTCGGAGCTGACGATCTGGCTGGGGAATGGCAGCAGATCCGTCGGAATCGGCGCGAAGTTGCGCAAGGCCGGCGCGCAAGCCGGGCGTTCGACATCGGCCGGCGCTACGAGCAAGGCGCCGCGCACTTGACGCAAAAACTGCACGGGGGCGCTCGCGGCCCAATGGGCGACGGTGATGCAACCCAGGCTGTGGGCAATGAGAATCACCGGCGTGCTGTCGGCGGCAATCGCCTCGGCCAGCGCCGCGACCCAGTCTTCACGGCGCGGTGTCAGCCAGTCGGCCTGTTCCACCCGTGCGCTGTTCGGCAGACTGTTCTGCCAGTGGCTTTGCCAATGATCTTCTGGCGATCCTTGCCAGCCCGGCACAATCAGGTAGCGAATTGATTCGTTGCGCATGGGGGAGCTCTCCTGCTGCGTGTCTGTTCCCGGTCGAGTATAGGGAGAGGATTTATATTCGTTAAGGAATAAGAAGCTATTTATTAAGATCTATATCGAATATAAAACAAATCCCTGTGGGAGCGAGCCTGCTCGCGATAACGGTGGATCAGCCACCCTTGATGTTGAATTTGAAGACGTCTTCGCGAGCAGGCTCGCTCCCACCGGGGTACTGCGGCGTTGCGAAAATCGAGGCAAAAAAAGGGCCGCACCCTGCCAAGGAGACGGCCCCGGAAAACGAAAATCTGTTAACGCGCAGTGATCACCGACAGTTTGGTAATCCCTGCCCGCTCAATCGACGCCATGGCCCGCGCCACTTCGCCGTAATTCACCCCATCGTCCGCCTGCAACTGCACGCGCACCTCGGGGTCCTTGGCCTTCGCCGACTTGAGGTTGAACTCCAGCAAGTCCGGCTGTATCTCGTCCTTGTTGATAAACAATTTGCCGGCACCGTCGATGCTCACCACCAACGGGTCTTTCTGCTCCACCGGCGCCACCGCTTCGGTCTTGGGCAGGTTGATCGGAATGGCGTTGGTCAGCAGTGGCGCGGTGACGATGAACACCACCAGCAACACCAGCATCACATCCACCAGCGGCGTCACATTGATCTCGCTGAGCACCTCATCAGTGTCTTGCGTGGAGAAGGCCATATCAGGACGCCTCCTTCACTTTCTGCGCATTGCCATGGGCTACCGCCTTGTGCGCCGTCGGGTGGATCAGCACACGGAACGAACTCTTCTGCGCCAGGCTGTAGAAGTCGTGGGCGAAATCATCCAGGTCCGCCGCCGTCAGTTTCAAACGACGCAAAAAATAGTTGTAAACCAGCACCGCCGGCACGGCGACGGCGATCCCTACGCCGGTGGCGACCAGTGCCGCACCAATCGGTCCTGCGACCGTTTCAAGGCTTGCCGAGCCCGCCGCGCTGATGCCTTTCAACGCTTCCATGATTCCCCACACCGTGCCGAACAAACCAATGAACGGCGAGGTGCTGCCAATGCTCGCGAGCACCGCCAACCCGGTTTCCAGCGACCGGCGCTCACGCACGATCTGCTGACGCAAGGCACGCTCCAGACGATCCTGATGATTGATCGCCTGGCTCAAGTCCGCCGCCTGCGGCGCCTCGCCCACCTGGATTGCCGCATAACCGGCCTGTGCGACACGGGCCGCGGCACCGGGCCGGGTTTCGCTCAGTTCGGCCGCCGAGTCGAGGCTCGAAGCGGCCCAGAACTGTTGATGAAACTTTCGATCCTGTGCCTTGAGGCGACCGAACTGCACGCCCTTGAGCAATGCCAGACCCCAGGTCGCGACGGAAAAAACCACCAGCAGCCAGATCACCGCGCTTTCGATGGATTCAAGTGGAGATGCCAGTAACGTCATGGTGTATTCCTCGTGTAAACGTTTCGCGCGAATTTGGTTTCGGTTTAATGAATCTTGAAATCGATGGGCACGCTGACCCAGCCGTCCCGGGCGACATCACCTTGCTTGGCCGGCACGAAACTCCAGCGTTTCACCGCGTTCAGCGCGGCTTCGTCCAGTGCATCGCGACCGCTGCTTTTCTGCAGCTGGATCTCGCCGGGCTTGCCGCTGGCCAGCACATGCACGCGCAACAACACCGTGCCTTCCCAGCCGCGACGCTGGGCCAGCGACGGGTATTCCGGCGCCGGGTTTTTCAAGTAACCGGCGGTGGCCGAGGCTGGTGTCACAGGCGCGGGCGCCGGCGGTGCAGGTGGCGCCGGGGCCGCGACAGGCGCTGCCGGTTGTGGCGGCGCAGGTGGTTGTTCAACGGCTTTTGGCGCCGGTTTCGCTACCGGTTTGGCCACCGGCTTGGGCTTGGGAACCGGCTTCGGTGGAGGTGGTTTCACCGCCAGTTCGTCTTCCACGGGCGCAGGCGGCTCCACCACGGGCTGGACAGGTTGCGGTGGCGGCGGCTCGACCACCGGTGGCGCCGGACGCGAAAACTCGATGGTCATCGGCGGTATCTCCGGCGGCACGATGGGCAGCACGGTGGTCGGTTGCTGATTGACCCAATAGATCACCGCGCCATGCACCAGCAACGCCAGCACGCCCAGCACGATCGCTTCCCGTCGGCGAAGGACGCCCTTGGGCGTACGCTGCAAACGCAACTGGCCCAAGGGCACCCGGTGCGGTCGGCCGAGGTCGACCAACTCACCACCGGGTGCCTGGCGCCACAGCACCTCATGTGCACTGGCGGCGATCTGGACATTGCCCATTGTTTAACTCCCTGCGGTCTCTTTGCGAATTACCGGAACGTCGTACTGAACATCCCCCGACGACGTCTTGGTAGAGCAATCATTGGCTTGAACGCTTAGTTCTTAAAGTAATGTTTAAACTTATGTTTAGACCTTAAGCGAATATATAAAACCATCAACCCACCGCCAGAGCCCGCCGTTCAAGGGCTCCGGCGTAGTGGAAAAAAACCGATGCCTTTCCCGCATTGAAAGTATTCATCCAAGGCATGGTTTTTCGCCGTCAGAAGTCGTATCGACCGGTCACGCCCAGCGTTCGCGGTGTGCCGAGCAAGCCTTCATAACCGCCATTGGCGGCCGTCCACAGCGTCGTGTAGTAGGTTTTGTCGAAGGCGTTTTTCAGCCACAACGAAACGTCCCACTGCCCTTGGTTGAAGTCGCCGCGAAGGCCGGTGGACAGGTTGACCACCGCATAACTCGGGATCTGCCCGAAGTCTGAATCCTCTACCGTGCCCACCGCCTTGGAGCGGAACGCATAGCTGGCGGTGACGTACTCTTCAAAGCCGTTGCTCAGGTTCCATTTGTATTCGCCGTTGGCGTTACCGATCCATTTCGAAGCACCGACTACTTGATGGCCGCTGAGGTCGCAGGACGCTGGAGCACCCCGCGCCAGGCTGACTTCCGGCGGGCACGGCGCATCCTTGTAGGAGAGGTAGCTGACGTCGTTGTACGAGCCATTGATGTTCAGCGTCAGGCCACGCAGCGGGATCAGGGTGCTTTCTAACTCCACGCCGCGTGAGCGCACCGAGCCGGCGTTGGTCAGGAACTGCACGCGGTTGACGTCGTCGAAGGCGTTGGTCTGATAGCCGTTGACCTGGGTCCAGAACAGGTTGGCGTTGAGTTGCAGGCGACGGTCCCACAGGGTGCTCTTGAATCCGAGTTCGGCGTTGTTGGCGCGCTCGGTGCCGATCAGCAGCGAATCGGCGCCGGCCACCAGCGCCGTGCCGACGGCCAGATTGACCCCACCGGATTTTTCGCCATGGGACAACGTGGCATAGGTGAGCAGGTCGTCGGTGAGGCGGTAGCTGAGGTTCAACAGGCCCGAGGGACTGGAGCTGTACTGGTTCAGATCGCCGGAATCGAAGGCCCCCGCACGGGCGCGTCGTGCCGCGGCCGCCGCACCGGCGACCGCGGCACCACCAACGGGTGCATCACGGGTCACCCTGGCGTTTTTCTCTTCATAGGTACCGCGCAGGCCGGCGGTGAAATCCAGGCGCTCAGTCAGGTGCCAGGTGCCTTGAGCGAACAGCGCGAAACTGTTGGTTTCGATATGACCGTTACCGACACTGTCGATGTTGTTCAATGCACCGTTAGGCGTGCCGTTCCAGATGTCCGCTTGCGGGCCGTAAAAGGTGAAGGATTTGTTGTCCAGGTCGGAACCGAAGTAGTAGGCGCCGAGCACGTAATCGAAGAATCCACCGCTAGGCGACGCCAGGCGAAACTCCTGGGAATACTGCTTATCCTCCACCGAAACGCCGGCGTTGAAGAAGGTGGAGACGTTCAGGCCGTCATCATTACGCGGGGTGAAATTCCACCAGCGATAGGAGCTGATGGAGGTCAGGGTGAAGTCGCTCGGCAGCGTCCAGTTGGCCTCGACCGACGTGCCGCCCTGATGCACGGTGACGTGCTGGTCGTTGTTCAGGTTGACCTTGCGGTGCGTGCCGTCGACCAGTGTCGCGCCCGCCGCATTGGCCCGCGATTGATAGAGATTGAAGCCATTGATGGTCGGCCCGGTGTTGAACAACACCCGGGTGCCGGCGCTGGAATCCTCTTCGTTGTAGTCGCCGATCCAGCGCAGGTTGAACGACTCGTTGGGCTTGAACAGCAACTGGCCACGGAAGCCATCGCGCGAGCCGCCGTTCAAATCGTGGCCATCGAATTCGTTCTTGATATCGCCGTCGCTGCGGGTGCGATACGCAGAAAAGCGTCCGGCGAGTTCGTCATTCAGCGGGCCGGAAATCGTGCCCTTGGTCTGGAAGTATCCGTCCTCGCCCACCGAAGATTCGATGCTGCGTTCGGGGGTAAAGGTCGGCGCGCGGGTGCTGATGTTGATCACGCCGGCGGTGGTGTTCTTGCCGAACAAGGTGCCTTGCGGACCGCGCAGCACTTCGAGCTGCTCGATGTCCATCAGATCGAATACGGCCATGCCGGGGCGGCCGAGGTAAACGTTGTCGATGTACAGGCCGACACTGCCTTCCAGGCCATCGCTGGCCGGGTTGTTGCCCAGGCCACGGATCGACACGCTGGACTGGCGCGCATGCATGTAGGCGACGTTGACGCTAGGCACCAACTGTTGCAGATCCTGGATGCGATAAACCCGCTGGATTTCCAGGGTCTGGCCGCTGACCACGCTCATCGGTGTCGGCACATCCTGCGAACTTTCTTCGCGACGGCGAGTGGTGACCGTCACGGTTTCCAGTTGCGCACTGTCGGCCGTGGCGGTTTTTGCGGAGGTGGTTTCAGGGGTGGTGCTGTCGGCCGCATAGCCTTGGGTCCAACTGGCAGTGCCTGCCAGCAACAAGGCCAGTGGCAGGCGTTTGAGCCGTTGGGGTGAAGAGGTTGAAGCGACGTGCAACGGACTCATAAGGCGGGGTTCCCGATCAAAATAAATGCTTTATTGCTTGTCAGGCTCGCTCCCACAGTGGTTGATCTGTGTTCACTCGGTCAGTGGGGGAGCGAGCCTGCTCGCGATAGCGTCGGCTCAGACGCCGTCGATATCCGGCCCTTTCACCGTCTGGCTGACCTGCCCGTTCACACCCACCGGTACTTCACCCTTGAGCGTCACTCGCCGCACGATGCGGTCCTGGGTCCCGTAGTCATCCACCGCGTAATGCTGGGTGGAGCGGTTGTCCCAGATCGCCACATCACCGGCCCTCCAGCGCCAGCGCACGATGTTTTCCTGGCGGATCACATGGCTTTGCAGCAAGCCGAACAGGTGCGCCGAATCGGCCTGGGAATAGCCCTTGATGCGTTTGACGAAATGCCCCAACAACAGGCTCTTCTCACCGCTGATTGGGTGCACGCGGACCACCGGGTGCTCGGTCTCGTAGACAGTCGAGGTGAAGATCTTGCGATAGCGCTCGAGCTTCTCGGCCGAGACGTCAGGCCTGGTGCCGGCGTAGTCGTATTCGTTGCTGTGCACGGCGACCAGTTTGTCGGCCAGCTCACGCAGCTCCACCGACAACCCGTCATAGGCAGTGGCGGTGTTGGCCCACAGGGTGTCGCCGCCGAAAGCCGGGGCCACCACCGAGCGCAGGATCGAGGCTTTGGGGTAGGCCTCGACGAAGGTCACGTCGGTGTGCCAGGAGCTGGCGCGCTGGCCCTCGGCACCGTCCAGTTCCAGCAGAAAACGCGTGCCTTCGCGCACCGGTACGGTCGGGTGTGCCACAGGTTCACCGAGCAGGTGGGCGAACGCCTCCTGGCGCTGATCGTCGAGCTGGGTCTGCTCGCGGAAGAAGATCACTTTGTATTGCAGCAGTGCCTGTTGAATGGCTTCAACAGTGGCGGCATCCAGCTCGCCCGAAAGCTGTACGCCACGAATTTCGGCACCGATGCGACCGGCCACCGGATGGATTTCAAGCGTGTGAACAGCGGGTTGTACTGCGAAAGCGGCATTGCTCATGGGTAGACCCTCATCAGACTGCTTGCGGTTGAACCGGCCGCGAAACACTGCTCTATATATATTCTATTTAGATCTAATAGATATCTACATGCTTCGTTGACGGAATAAGAGGTTACATTTAAAACCTCAGTCAACCCTCGTCGCAAATGCCTTCGAGCTATTTTTAGGATGCCGGAAAAGCATATGGATCTTCGCCAGTTGCGTTACTTCATCGCCCTCGACGAACACCGCAGTTTCGTGCGTGCGGCCGAGGCCATGGGCATTACCCAGCCTGCCTTCAGCCGCAGCATTCAGGGGCTCGAACACGAGTTCGGCTGCGTCCTGGTGGACCGTGGCAACAAGGATTTGCGCCCCACCCCCGAAGGCCTGGTGGTGCTGCAACATGCCCGCAGCCTGGTGCAGGGTGCTGCGTTGCTCAGCTGCGAAGTGACGCAGATGACCAAGCTCGATGCCGGTGAGCTGCGCTTCGGCTGCGGCCCGGCACCGGCGGTGAAACTGGTGCCGGATGCGGTGGCGCAATTCATCAATGCGCATCCAAAAGTGCGCACCTGTTTCGAGGTGGATAACTGGGAGAAACTCAGCCGTGCGCTGAGCCGTGAGGAGATCGAATTCTTCATCGCCGACATCCGTCATTTCGAGTCCGACCCGAACTTCCAGACCCAGGCCCTGACACCCAAGCGCGGTGTGTTTTTCTGCCGGCCGGGGCACCCGCTGCTGGCCAAGGAGAGCCTGTCGACCAACGACATGTTCGATTACCCGCTGGCAACCACGATGATCCCGCCAGGCATTCGCAAACTGCTGGCGAACCTCAGTGGACGGGTGGATTTTTCGCCGACCATCGAGACCGAACATTTCCCGGCGCTGGTGAAAGTGGTGCTGCAATCGAATGCGATTGGTGTGGGGACTGAAGAAGCGTTTGTTGAAGACATCGCACAGGGCTCGCTGGCGCTGCTGCACTGGCGCAACCTTCCGCAGAACATCGAGAGCATGAATGCACGGTGCGGGATCGTCAGTCGCACCGGGTTCCGCTTGTCACCGGCGGCGCGGGCGATGATCGAGACGTTGGTGGCGGTGGACAGGCAGCAGATCAGCGTCGCGGTTTAGGGCCTCTTCGCGAGCAAGCCCGCTCCCACATTTGATTTCCAGCGAACACAAAATTTGTGTACGCCGCAGAACCAGCGTGGGAGCGGGCTTGCTCGCGAAAGCGTCCGCATAGACGCTTGAGATTCAAAGCTTCGCCGCAACCAACTCCGGCGCCACCCAATCACTGACCTTGAACGACTTGCGAATCAGCTTCTGCTGCGACGCCAGGTCCACGGCATCCTGCAATTTGCCAAGGAATACCGGGTCGAGCGTCGAGGGGAACACCTCGCTCAGTTTCTGATCCTTCAAATCCTGAGAAAGAATTACCGGTGGATAACTCGCCAGCCCCGACACCAACTGAATGTAGGCGTCCTTGTTGCTGTCCTGGGTCAGCCACTCCACGGCCTGCTGCTGGGCCTTGAGCAGTTTCGCCACCGCCTCCGGATGCTCGTCGACAAATTTCCCGGTCCCTATCAGCACCGCCTGCACGCTGCCGGCGCCACCCAGATCCTTGGTATTGAGCGGCAACTCGGCCAACCCCTTGGCTTGCAACGCCGTCAGCCCGGAACCGCCCCACGAGGCATCGATCTGCTTCGCCGCCAGTGCTGCGACCGCCGCGTTGAAGTCGAGATTGATGACTTTCACATCCTTCTCGCTCAACCCCTGGCTGGCCAGCGCCGCATCGAAGGACAGCTGGCTGGCGGTGCCACGGAAGATGGCCACGCGTTTGCCCTTGAGGTCCTGCAGGGTCTTGATCCCCGAACCCGGCACCACGCCGAGGTAATGCTTCACCCCCCGCGCCGAGGCACTGAGCAGTCGCGTATCCAGACCATTGGACTTGCCGATGATGGCCGCCAGATCGCCGAGGTAGGCCAGGTCCACTTGACCGTTGGCGAACGCCTCGTTGATCACCGGACCTGCGCCCTTGAAGAAGCTCCACTGAATCTTGATGCCTTGATCGGCGAAAGCCTTTTCGAAGATCTGTTGATCACGCAGCACATCCACGACACCGCCACCACTGTGCAGGGGCCCGGCACTCAGGTCCGGCACGGCGATGCGGATTTCCTTGAGTTCACCGGCGTTGGCCGTGAAAGCCAGCAGCCCCGCCAGGGCCGGTGCGGCGAACAGACTGATGACACGTTTGAAGGGAAGGTTCATGGGTGCGGCTCCTTGGGGCAACGGGCGTTGAGGAGCCGAAAGTAGGCCGAAGTTGAACCAACACTTAAATACTATAAATTCACATTTTTAGATCTTTTAGATCTATATCAGCGCATCCGGGGCTCTTGGCCAAGTATGCAGGAACGGCATCGAAAATATTCTTCGAATGCATTGGATGCAGCTGAGCTGGGGGCCTTAAATGGCTTTGCTTATCTCTCAATAGCATTGATTTTATTTTTTATAGATCGTTTTTGCATACACCGACAACGGAGGTCATCCATGACCCGTGTTTCTCTTCTCAGCCTGCCGTTGGCCGCGCCACCACTGGAAAACCAGCGCCTTTGGCCCAGTCTGAATCGTCGGCTGTTGCCTTGGTTGCTGCCGATCACCCTGTTCACGCTCTGGTGTCTCGCCAGCCGCAATCACTGGATGAGCGAGCAGATCCTGCCGGCGCCGCCCCTGGTCTGGAACAGCGCGGTGGAATTGTCCCAAGGCGAGTTGTGGAGCCATTTGTGGATCAGCCTGCAACGCTTGTTCTGGGGGCTGCTGGCCGGGATCAGCGCTGGTGCTGTTTTGGGTGCGGCACTGGGTTTCAGTCGTCGACTGGAGCACCTGGTGTTTCCGACCTTCGCCGGGCTGGCCCAAGTCCCGACGCTGGCCTGGATTCCATTGTTCATGGTGTTTTTCGGCATTGGCGAAGTGCTGAAACTGGTGGTGCTGATCAAGGCCATCGTAGTGCCGGTAACCCTGCATACGCTGGTCGGTGTGCGCGATGCACAACCCAAGCTGCGCGAAGCCGCCGCGGTGTTGCGCCTGCCCAGGCACCTGTTGATCCGGCGCTTGGTGCTACCTGCCGCGCTGCCGGCATTCATGGCCGGTGTGCGCCTCGCGCTGGCCGCCGGCTGGACTTCACTGCTCGCTGTCGAACTGCTCGCTTCCAGCGAAGGCATCGGATACCTGATGGTCTGGGCGCGGCAGCTGTTCATGCTCGACATCGTGTTCGTGTGCATCGTGGTGATCGGCTTGATCGGCGTGGCGATGGATCGCGGCATCGGTCTGCTGGACAGGAAACTGGTGCACTGGCCGCACCCGGCCACTGCCGAAATCCGTCGCGGGCCGCGTTATCACGGTTGGCAGCGATTGCAACCGTGGCTGCTGCCGCTGGCGCTCCTGGCGTTGTGGCAACTGACCTCGGATCAGCAATGGATTGACGCGAACATTCTGGTCAGCCCGCTGGCCGTCCTGCACACCACCTGGAATGGCCTGCTCGACGGCACGCTGCTTGGCGGCATGGCCCTGAGCCTGGGCCGAACCCTTGGCGGATTGCTGCTCGGTGGCGGGCTCGGGTTTGCCTTGGGGTTGCTGCTGGGGTTGTCGCGCACCAGTGAACGCGTGCTCGGCCCAACCCTCGCCGCCGTCCGCCAGATCGCCATTTTCGCCTGGGTGCCGCTGCTCACCGCGTGGTTCGGTCTGGGGGAGTTGGCCAAGTGGGTGTTCGTTGCCCTCGCCGCCTTTTTCCCGCTGTTTATCGCCACCCAACGCAGCGTCGCCCACCTGTCGCCGCAACTCAACGAGGCCGCGCAGGTGTTGCGCCTCAATCTGCGCCAGCGCCTTGGTCGACTGGTGCTACCGGGCGCGGCGCCGGGAATTTTTGCAGGGCTTCGGCTGAGCCTGATCTACGCCTGGCTCGGCACCATCGGCGCTGAATATTTCATGCCGTCCAACGGCGGCATCGGCAGCCAGATGATCGGCGCCCAGCAACTGCTGCGCATGGACCTGATCATGGCCGGCATGCTGTTGGTGGGCCTGACCGGTGCCCTGCTCAACCTCATTGGCCAACGCCTGGAAATCCGCGCCACTCGCTGGAGACACGCATGAACGCACCGATTGTCAGCTTCAATCACGTGGGCAAAACCTTCGACGTCGACGGCTTCGAACTGGAGGCCATTCGCGAATTCAATCTGGACATCGCCGAGGGCGAGTTCGTCGCCATCGTCGGCTCCAGCGGTTGCGGCAAATCAACATTGCTGCGGCTGCTGGTGGGCCTCGATACGCAATTTCGCGGGCAGATCAGTGTGGACGGAAAAGCCGTCACCGGCATCGGCGGCGAGCGCGGCATCGTCTTCCAGGAACACCGCTTGTTCCCGTGGCTGAGCGTGGCCGACAACATCGGCCTGGGCCTGGTCAACGAGCCACTCAGCGCTGCACAAAAGCACAAGCGCATCAGCGATTTTATCGAATTGGTGGGCTTGAGCGACTTCGCCCGCGCCTATCCGCACCAACTCTCCGGCGGCATGGCGCAGCGCGTAGCCATCGCCCGCGGCCTGGTGGCCAGCCCACGTATTCTGCTGCTGGACGAACCCTTCGGGGCCCTCGATGCGCTGACCCGCCAGCAAATGCAGGACGAACTGTTGGCGATCCGCGCCAGGGCAAAAATCACCACCGTGCTGGTCACCCACGATGTCGAGGAAGCGATCTTCCTCGCCGACCGCGTGGTGGTGATGGAGCCCCGTCCGGGGCGGATCAAGCAAGTGGTCGACATTGCCCTGCCCCATCCGCGCCAGCGCAGCAGTTTCGACTTCCACCAATTGCGCGAAGAACTGCTTCACGAACTCACCAGCGACGATCACTACCAGCCCCCCGTGCCGGTGCAGGTCCGCGATCTGCCGCTGTCCTTCATTGCCTACTGAAAAGGAAATTCTTGATGCCGCAACGTCCCAACTTTCTAGTGATCCTGGCCGATGACCTGGGCTTTTCCGACCTCGGCGCCTTCGGTGGCGAAATCAACACGCCGAACCTCGATGCGTTGGCCAGCAATGGCCTGCGCCTGACCGATTTTCACACCGCGCCGACCTGCTCGCCGACCCGTTCGATGCTCCTGACCGGCACCGACCACCACATCGCCGGCATCGGCACCATGGCCGAAGCATTGACCCCGGACCTGATCGGCAAACCGGGTTACGAAGGGCACCTGAACGATCGCGTGGTCGCCCTGCCCGAGCTGCTTCGCGAGGCCGGTTACCAGACCTTGATGAGCGGCAAATGGCACCTGGGCCTGACCGCCGAACTGGCGCCCCACGCCCGGGGTTTCGAGCGTTCGTTTTCGCTGCTGCCCGGTGCCGCCAACCATTACGGCTTCGAGCCGACCTACGATGAAACGACGCCACGGCTACTGAAATCCACCCCGGCGCTGTACATCGAAGACGACCAATTCATCGATGAACTACCGAAGGATTTCTATTCCTCCGATGCCTTTGGCGACAAGCTGCTGCAATACCTCAAGGAGCGCGACCAGACCCGGCCGTTCTTCGCCTACCTGCCGTTTTCCGCACCCCACTGGCCATTGCAGGCGCCGGCCGAGGTGGTGGAAAAATACCGCGGGCGTTATGACGCCGGCCCTGAAGTGCTGCGACTTGAGCGCCTGGAAAAACTCAAAAAACTGGGGCTGATCGAGGCCGATGTCGAGCCGCATCCGTTGATCCAGCTGACCGCACAATGGGATGCCCTGAGCGACGAGCAACGACAGATCTCCGCGCGGGCCATGGAAGTTTATGCGGCGATGGTCGAGCGCATGGACTGGAACATCGGGCGCGTCGTCGATTACTTGCGCCAGCAAGGGCAACTGGACAACACCTTCATCCTGTTCATGTCCGATAACGGTGCCGAAGGGGCGTTGCTGGAGGCCTTTCCGAAATTCGGCCCGCAGTTGCTGACCTACCTCAACCAGCATTACGACAACAGCCTGGACAACATCGGCCGCGCCAACTCCTACGTCTGGTACGGGCCGAACTGGGCGCAAGTGGCGACCGCGCCGTCGCGGCTGTTCAAAGCCTTCACCACCGAAGGCGGGATCCGTGTTCCGGCGCTGGTGCACTATCCGCAGCTGCCGCTCAAGGGCCAGATCAGCCACGGGTTTGGCACGGTGATGGACATCACGCCAACCATTCTGGATCTTGCCGGTGTGCGCCATCCGGGCAAGCAATGGCACGGCAAACCCGTGGCGGAAGTTCGCGGGAAGTCGTGGCTTGGGTTCCTGTCGGGCGAGACGGCGCAAGTGCATGACGAGCACACCGTCACCGGGTGGGAACTGTTCGGTCGGCGCGCCATTCGACAGGGGCAATGGAAGGCGGTGTACATCCCGGGACCGGTGGGGCCGGCGACCTGGCAGCTGTATGACCTGGGCAATGATCCGGGGGAGATTCATGACCTGGCGTCGAGCCAACCGCAGAAGCTTGGTGCCTTGATCGAGCATTGGCAGCGGTATGTGGATGAGACTGGGGTGATTCTGAGTGAGTCGCCGTTTCAGCCAGACTAAACATTACCCCCTGTGGCGAGGGAGCTTCCTCCCGCTGGGTCGCGAAGCGGCCCCCTTATCCCGAAAACGAAGGGAGCTGCTGCGCAGCCCAACGGGAGCAAGCCCCCTCGCCACAAGTACGAGTCAGACTTGAGCGGTTTGTGTCCTAACACCTACCGCCTCTTCCTTGCGCTCAAACCGGTTAGCCCGCGCAAACGTGCCGAAATCATTGAACCGCACGCCCATCTCACGCATTACCCTATGCCCCACCGGCACGGTCAACTGGCGGATGTAGAACGGCTCCTTCACCACAAAGTGATGGATGCCGTGGCTGCTGCCGAAGTTGAAGCAGAACGCCTGCAACGGCCACAGCCACGGGGCATTGAGTACCTGGCACTGCTGCATCACGTTGCCCGGTTCCACATCGCCGTAGTAATGCATGTTCGAGCTGATGAAGTGCAGGCAGAACGTGCGCAACACATTCGGACCGATGATCACCACCGCCGCGATGTCGATCACCTGCATCACCGACAACGTGGTCGCCGACCACTCGATCGGTGCGCCCATCAGATGCGCAATGCCGTTCGCTGCGTGGAAACCGAGAAGCACGTACCACGCGCCCCAATGCATCAGCGCCAGCGGTGCGTAGACCTTCAGGGTGCGCTGGACGATGCTGATCTTTTGCGCCCAGGTCTTGGCCCGCAGCATGCGGATGAATGACGACATCATGTTGTCGCCAATCATCAAGAATCGTGCGATGCCCCATGGCTCGCCGTTGGTGATGGCGCGTTCTTCCATGTCGGTTTCAGAACCCGACACCTTATGGTGATTGAGGTGCAGATGGCGGCGAATCCACGGGTTGATGGTGCTCGGCCGTGCCAGCCACACCAACCCCATCATCAGGTTGTGCGGCACCTTCTGCTTGCGGAAGTACATGCTGTGGATCAGGTCGTGTTCCAGCTCATGGGTCAACGAGGCGAAAAACGCGTTGAGCAGCAGGCACGCCCACCACGCCATGTGCCCGCTCATATAGAGCGCCGCCGAACCGATCATGCCGGCCAGGGCGAAGGCCAGAATGCCCGCGCCGAGGGCGTCCTGATGCTTGAGAATCGGGTATTGCTCGCGCAGCTCGACGCCTCTGGCCAGCACCACTTCACGGATATGGGCCGATCGTTGGGCTGCATTCAGTCGTTGGGGGCTTGCAGAAGTACGGTCCATGCTTCCATCCTCTGGTTATTGATGGTTGCATCCTGCCTTGCGAACCCTCGCAACGCGGTAGCCGAGAACGCCAACCTGTTGACTGGAAGCGCCAATCAGCATGACTGAACCGACCTCCCTCGCCAGCTGGACCCGCGCCCTGCGCAAGCAACTCGATGCCTTGGGCATCGACAGCACCGCCCTGTGCCAGCAATCGGGGCTCGACCCACAACTGATGGACGACCCGAATGCGCGCTACCCGCTGTCGGGCACCACGCACCTGTGGAATCTGGCGGTGCAGGCCAGCGGTGATCCGGCGATCGGTTTGCGGGTGTCGCGTTTCGTCAGCCCGACTACCTTCCACGCGCTGGGTTATGCGCTGGTGGCCAGCGGCAGCCTGCGGGAAGTGTTCGAGCGCATCGTGCGCTATCACCAGGTGGTCAGCGATGCCCTGGAACTGGAACTGACCCGCGCCGAGGATCGCTACTGTTTCCGCCTGAAAATCCCTTCCGGCAACCC
Organism: Pseudomonas sp. GL-B-12; assembly: GCF_019955895.1. NCBI lineage: Bacteria > Pseudomonadati > Pseudomonadota > Gammaproteobacteria > Pseudomonadales > Pseudomonadaceae > Pseudomonas > Pseudomonas sp. GL-B-12. Next base: position 37,312 of record NZ_JAHBCX010000006.1, on the reverse strand, counting down.
GGCCCCGGCCCTCGAGGCCATTGATGCGTTCATGGCGATTTACGTGCGCACCTGCCGCAATCGCCTGGGTCGCGACTACGCGCCGCTGGCGACCTACCTGCGCCGCCCGGAGCCGGCAGACGCGCATCAATGGCATAAAGTCTTTCGCTCGCCCGTGCACTTCGGCGCCGACGAGGATCGGCTGGAATTCGCCCTCGTCGATTTCGACAGCCACCTGGACGATGCCAATCCGGAGCTGGCCGAACACAATGAAACCGTGCTCAAGCGCACCCTGGCGCAACTCAAGTTGCTGACGTGGGAACGCAAGGTCCGCGATGCGATTGAAGAACAACTGCCCGAAGGCGAACCCAGCGCCGAACACATCGCCAAGGCCCTGCACCTGAGCCTGCGCAGCCTGCAACGGCACTTGGCCGATGAAGGCTGCCGGTTCGATACGCTGCTCAATGAAAGTCGTGAAAACCTGGCGCTGCTGCACTTGCGTGACCCGCAATGTTCGTTGAGCGAGATCAGTTATCTGCTCGGGTTTGCCGACACCAGCAGCTTCAGCCGCGCCTTCAAGCGCTGGACGGGGATGACACCGGGGCAGTTTCGGGATGGGTTGCGCTGATCAGCCTTTGACCAGGCTGCGCGCCATACCCTCGTTCCACTGTTCCAGCATCGCCTCTCCAACCTCGGCAAAGGCACTGTTTGCCTTTATGTGTTGGCCCATCTCGCCCATCGCCATTGCCATCCCATGGATGACTTGTTGCAGCAATTCGTTGCAGCGTCCCTCGGTCAAATTGCAGGCGGAGCGGCCAAACCGCATCAGCATTTTGTACTTGGGCCACGCCTTCGATCCGCCCAATAGCAACGCCATGCTATCGGTCTTGATGTAGACCGACGTGGTGATGATGTCGTAGGCAGGTGCCAGGCTGATTGGTGCATCGACACCACAGTCTTCGTACAGAACACCGAAGTTTTTCAGGTGCGCGTCGCCATTCTTCAAACCCGATGACAGCGCGACGATTTTGAAAAACGACTCCAGTGCCTGATTGAGCAAAGGCGGAGAAACAAAGGCCTTGATCTGCTTGGCCGCACCTTCGTACGAACCATCGTATTTGGCTTTTGATGGCCAGGCATTGAGCACGCAGAAGTCCTCGAACCCCAGGTAACCTTTTTCATTCAAGTCGAAGCGTTCAACGATCAAAAACTTGCCGTGCTCACTGAGTTCAAACTTCGGCACCTCAAGACCCGAATGCAACGCCGCCCGCATGCAGAAGTATTCATTGCCAGCGAGTTCCGGGTATTGCTCTGGACGAAAGGCTTTGACCAGATGCGTGGCCCCCCGATGGGACAGCCGATCGATGGTTGACGCGCTGTCACGCACCAGTACCTTCGGTTGCACACCGGAAACGCCTGAATACTGGCCATAGGTCTGCAAGAGGCCTTCGAACAGACCTTGCGCGCCGTCATGTACAAGAAGCTCCGCCAGGCTGGTTTCAGGTGGCTGGTCGACCGGCCCCGGGGCCTTTGAAATGCCGACTCTTCCGAGCTGGTGCGGGCCGACTATGGCAAGCATCGAAAAATCGTCAAACCCCCGGACGGCCTTGCTGAAGCGACGAGTCAGTTCATCGCGCAGGGCTCCCTCTGGCAAATTCATTTCAAAAACCGGTGGAACACCTGGTTCCCACGCGTAACTCTCCAGCCGCACCGGCATGGTCAACGAGACGGCGTTTTGTTCTGACGCGTTTTCGGCGTAGGCAAACACGGTGTCGATGGGAGGCTGGCCACGACCAAGGACTCCCACCGCACTGTTGGAAACGCTGATAGCCAGTCGATCCTTCTCCTGCGGCTCATCCATGGAAATCCACCTTTTTGAGGGTGTCCAGCGTTGGCCGCTTCGACTGTCGCGGCACTGCTGTCAGTTCATAACCGAAGCCATTGAGGATCGCCTCGACCTTGCGCAGACCAATTTCGGAGAGGGTGTTGTTTTCGATACCGGAGATCGTCGCCCGGCTCATTCCGTACTGCTGTGCCAATGCCTGCTGGGAGAGTTTTCTTTCCTTGCGTAACGTTCGGATCAACTTGCCAAGGTTTTCCATTTCACCGCCATGCATCGTATACAGTGCATAATTTGTTAGATTAATGGTTATGCATTGTATTTAGTGCAGATACTGACTGAAGTCCAGCTACATTTGCTGACGCCCATTTCAATCATCAAACCATCGCCAACACCCGCAACCGCTCGGCATCGAGGATTTCGATTTCGCCGTAACTCAACCCGATGACCCCCTGCCCCTGCAACTCCTTGAGGATCTGGTTGGTGGTCTGGCGCGACAGCGACAACATGGCGGCAAGCTGCTCCTGGGGCAGTTGCAGGACGCGGCGCGGTGGAGCGGTCTCGCCATAGCCTTCGGCGATCATCAGCAAGCGGTGCGCCAGCCTGGCCGGGGCCGGCAACAGACTCAATTGTTCGAGATTGATGAAGGTCATGCGCAGCTTCTGGCTCATCAGCAACGCCAGTTGCCGCCAGTGCTGCGGATGCTCGTCGAGCAGCGCCAGCAAGGTGTTCTGGGGGATGTGCAGCAGCGCGCACTGGCCCACGCCGTAGGCATCGTGGGTGCGTGGCTGGCCGTCGAACAGGCAGATTTCGCCGAACCAGTGCGGCGGCTCCACCAGGCTCAGCAACGCTTCCTTGCCCTGCTCGCTCACGGCACCGACGCGCACCGCGCCTTCAAGCACCGCGTACAGGCCACAGGGCGGATCGCCACGTTTGAACAGCCGCTGGCCCGGCGACAGCCGCCGCAGCCTGGCCGCCGACAGCAGTCTATCCTGTAGGGAATCAGGCAAATGGCTGAACCACTGACCGCTCATCAGGCGTGGACGCCAGACCTGCATATCCATGAAAACTCCTAGAGATTGTCGCCTGGCTGACAGAGCGGGAAGTGACCCCGGGGCATGATCAATCACCCCACAGGAGAACAACAATGAAAAACCTCGTCGACCACCTCAGTCAATACGCCGCCTATCACCGTGACCCGCGCAACATCGCCTCGCACTTTATCGGCATTCCGCTGATCGTGGTGGCCGTCGCGGTGTTGCTGTCGCGGCCGCAGTGGTCGCTGGGCGGCGTGTGGATGTCACCGGCGGTGCTCGTCTCGCTGGCATCGGCATGGTTTTACCTGCGCCTGGAGTTGCGCCTGGGCGTGTTGATGACCGTGTTGCTCGGGCTGTCCCTGTGGGCAGGTCATGCGCTGGCGCAGCAAGGCACGCTGGTCTGGCTAGGCAGCGGCGTGGCAATGTTCGTGATCGGTTGGGCGATCCAGTTTGTCGGCCATCACTACGAAGGGCGAAAACCGGCATTTGTCGATGACGTGACCGGGTTGATTGTCGGGCCGTTGTTCGTGGTGGCCGAGTTGGCGTTCATGCTGGGGATGCGGCATGACCTGAAAGAGCAGATCGAGGCGCGGGCGGGTGGGGTGCGAGTCAATCCGAAGCGTGCTGCTGTTTAGATCACATTCGCGGGCAAGCCCGCTCCTACAGGTTTTGAGGTTGGCCACAAGTTTTGTGCTCAACACCGATCCTCTGTGGGAGCGGGCTTGCTCGCGAAGCTTTTGATTTTAAATGTTCGCGACCTTCTGCCAGACCTTCGGCTTGAAGAACAGCGTCTCTCCCTTCGCCAACCCGATCAGGCTATCGTGATCCTTTACCACTTCGGCTTCGATCAGATCGCTCTGCCCCTCGACCTTCAACGTCACCCGCGTCGTCGCGCCCAGCGGACGAATATCGCGCACTTCAGCCGCGTGGTGGTCTTCCAGTTCATGGCGCGACAGCGACACCTCGTGCGGGCGGAACAGCACGTGCTTGTCTTCGCCCAGGTGCAGACGGTTCGAATCACCGAGGAAGTGATAGACGAAATCGCTGGCGGGGTTTTCGTAAACGTCACCCGGTGAACCGATCTGCTCGATCACACCCTTGTTCATCACCACGATACGGTCGGCGACTTCCATGGCTTCTTCCTGGTCGTGGGTCACGAACACCGAGGTCAGGTTGATGTCTTCGTGCAGGCGCGCCAACCAGCGGCGCAGTTCTTTACGGACCTTGGCGTCGAGGGCGCCGAAAGGTTCGTCGAGCAGCAGCACTTTCGGCTCCACCGCCAGCGCTCGGGCCAGGGCAATGCGCTGGCGCTGACCGCCGGAGAGTTGTTCCGGGTAGCGGTCCGACAACCAGTCCAGTTGCACCATGTTCAGCAGTTCGTGAACCTTGGTTGCGATCTGGCTTTCGCTCGGGCGCTGGTTTTTCGGCTTCATGCGCAGGCCGAACGCGACGTTGTCGAACACCGTCATGTGGCGGAACAAGGCGTAGTGCTGGAACACAAAACCGACGTTGCGATCACGCACGTCATGGCCGGAAACGTCTTCACCGTGGAACACGATGTTGCCCTGATCCGGGGTTTCCAGGCCTGCGATGATCCGCAGCAGCGTGGTCTTGCCGCAGCCCGACGGACCGAGCAGTGCGACGAGTTCGCCGCTCTGGATGTCCAGGCTGATGTTGTCCAGCGCCTTGAAGGCATGGAAGTTCTTGCTGACGTTACGCACTTCGATCGACATGAATTATTCCTCCGCGGCGCTGGTGCGCAGGCGGTTAATACGGTTTTCGCTCCACTGCTTGAGCAGCAGGATGAAGAGCGCCAGGATCAGCAACAGGCTCGCCACGGCGAACGCGGCCACGTGGTTGTATTCGTTGTAGAGGATCTCGACGTGCAGCGGCAGGGTGTTGGTCACCCCGCGAATGTGCCCGGAAACCACCGACACCGCACCGAACTCCCCCATGGCCCGCGCGGTGCACAACACCACGCCGTAGATCAGGCCCCATTTGATGTTGGGCACAGTGACGTGCCAGAACATCTGCCAGCCGTTGGCCCCGAGCAGGCGCGCGGCCTCCTCTTCCTGAGTGCCTTGCTCCTGCATCAGCGGGATCAGTTCACGGGCCACGAACGGCACGGTGACGAAGATCGTCGCCAGCACGATGCCCGGCAGGGCAAAGACGATCTGGATGTCGTGATCTTGCAACCACGGCCCGAACAGACCCTGGGCGCCGAACATCAACACATAGACCAGGCCCGCGATCACCGGCGACACCGAGAACGGCAGGTCGATCAGGGTCACCAGCATGCTCTTGCCGCGGAACGAGTACTTGCTCACGCACCACGCGGCGCTGACGCCAAATACCAGATTCAGCGGCACCGAAATCAATACGGCGATGACCGTGAGCTTCAGCGCCGACAGCGCGTCCGGTTCAAAGATCGCGGTGAAAAACGCCCCGAGGCCGAGCTTCAGTCCCTGGGACACCACGATGAACAGCGGCAACAACAGGAACAGCGCAAAAATCAGCCAGCCAAGGCCGATCAGGATTCGCCGCGAAGTCGCACTGCCACGGCGGGCAGCGTTCGAGGAAGCGGCAGCAATAGATGATTGGGACATGGGTGCGCCTCCTTATGGGGTTTCGATGCGCCGCTGCAACAAGTTGATCAGCAGCAACAAGACGAAGGAAACCACCAGCATCAGTACACCAATGGAGGTAGCGCCGGTGTAATCGTATTGGTCGAGCTTGACCATGATCAGCAGCGGCAGAATCTCGGTTTTCATCGGCATGTTGCCGGCGATGAAAATCACCGAACCGTACTCGCCGACCCCACGGGCAAAGGCCAGAGCGAAACCGGTCAGCCATGCCGGAAGCAGTGCCGGCAACAGGATATGGCGGAAAACCTGCAAGGGCTTTGCTCCCAGGCACGCTGCCGCTTCTTCCACTTCACGGGGGATATCCGCCAATACTGGCTGTACGGTACGTACTACGAATGGAAGTGTCACAAAAGTGAGGGCAAGGGTGATGCCCAGAGGGGTGTAGGCGATCTTGAAACCCAGATCCGCTGCAAATTGACCGACTAGACCGGTGGGGGTGTACAACGCCGTCAGCGCAATACCGGCCACCGCCGTGGGCAATGCGAATGGCAGGTCGATCATTGCATCGATCACTTTTCGTCCAGGGAAGGTATAGCGCACTAATACCCAGGCCAGCAGCGTGCCGATGATGCCGTTGATGATCGCGGCACAAAGCGCCGTGCCGAAGCTGAGCTTCAACGCGGCCAGCACCCGTGGCGCCGAGATGATTGCCCAGAACTGATCCCAGGTGAGTTGAGCGGCATGCACGAACATCGCCGCCAGTGGTATGAGCACAATCAGGCTGAGGTACACCAAGGTGTAGCCCAGCGTCAGCCCGAAGCCGGGTATGACGGGGGAGATACGACGCGACATAAAAGTCCTTGGTTGAGAACGCAATAAGCCCCGGAGATAAATCCGGGGCTCGTTGATGGCTATTTAAGATTACTGCGCCTGGTAGATCTGGTCGAACACGCCCCCGTCATTGAAGAATTTCGGCTGAGCGGTTTTCCAGCCGCCGAAGTCCTTGTCGATGCTCACCAGTTCCAGTTTCGGGAACTGCTGGGCGTACTTGGCGGCCACGTCCTTGTCACGTGGACGATAGAAGTTCTTCGCCGCGATTTCCTGGCCGGCCGGGCTGTACAGGTGCTTGAGGTAGGCTTCGGCGATCTGCTCGTTGCCCTTTTTCTCGGCGTTCTTGTCGACTACCGCCACCGGTGGCTCGGCGAGAATCGACAGCGAAGGCACGACGATGTCGAACTTGTCGGCGCCGCCCTCTTCTTTCAGGGCCAGGAAGGCTTCGTTTTCCCAGGCCAGCAATACGTCGCCCTGACCGTTGTTGACGAAGGTAATGGTCGAACCGCGAGCGCCGGTGTCCAGCACTGGCACGTGCTTGAACAGGGTCTGTACGTATTCCTTGGCCTTGGCTTCGTCGCCGCCATTGGCTTTCAGGCCATAGGCCCACGCCGCGAGGAAGTTCCAGCGTGCACCGCCGGAGGTTTTCGGGTTCGGCGTGATCACCGAGACGTCGTTCTTGACCAGGTCGCCCCAGTCCTTGATGCCTTTAGGGTTACCCTTGCGCACCAGGAACACGATGGTCGAGGTGTAAGGCGTGCTCGCTTCCGGCAAGCGTTTTTGCCAGTCGGCCGGCAGGGTTTTGCCGAGCTTGGCGATTTCGTCGATATCACCGGCCAGGGCCAGGGTCACGACGTCGGCACGCAGGCCATCAATCACCGCCCGACCTTGCTTGCCCGAACCGCCGTGGGATTGCTGGACCTTCACGGTGTCGCCGGCGTGATCTTTCTGCCAGAACTTGATGAACTCAGCGTTGTAGTCCTGGTACAGCTCGCGGGTCGGGTCGTACGACACGTTGAGCAGCTCATAGTCCTTGGCAACGGCGGAACCGGCAAAAAGGGCGCTGGCCAGGGCGGCCAAAGCGAAATGACGAATCGACGACATGGTGAAAGCTCCTGGAATTCCTGGTGTGTTGGCTTTTTCTTATGGGATATCGCGTTGCCTGATTCGCCTCAGCCCGGCTTGTTGCCCGGCTGCTGCAAACGGAATTTTTCTTTGCGCTCGATCTGCACCACCTGGGCGTTGTGCACGGTGATTTCCACGGCGCCAAAGCGCAGATCGCGCAGGGCACTCTGGATTTCACGCAGGATGGTGGCTTCGTCTTGACCGTCGACGCTACGCAGGGATGCGCTCATATTGCTGCTCCTTCAACTGAGAGGTTGCCTCGCAGTGTCGGCACTGCTTGCGGCTTGAGAGCAATACTAGAGAGACACAGATATTCTTAAAAAGACTATTTAAGAATGTTTATATAACCAGAAGAGATTAACTGAAGGGACAAGGGCTTGAGGTGAATAGCCCTCTTTCAAGCACACAAAAAAACCTGTGGGAGCGTCGACCGGCTGCTCCCACAGGGTTTGCGCCTATCCAATCACCGGCGCATGAGCCCAATCCAGCTGCGCCGCTGGTACCGGCCGCCCGAACCAGTAACCCTGACCAAGATCACATCCCTGTTCGAGGAGGAAAGCAGCCTGTTCGACCTGCTCGATCCCTTCGGCATGCACCTGCATGCCCATGCTTTGCGCCAGGGCAATGATCACCCGTGAAATCGCCGCATCGTCCTCATCCCACGGCAAACCGGCAACGAAGCCCTGGTCGATTTTCAACTTTTGCACCGGCAGACGCTTGAGTCGCAGCAGCGATGAATAGCCCGTGCCGAAGTCGTCGATGGCCAGGCGCACACCCAGCTCGCGCAGGCGATGCATCTGCTCCAGCGCGACTTCCGGGTCTTCCATCACCGCGCTTTCGGTGACTTCCAGCTCGAGAAACGCCGGCTCCAGCCCGGTTTCGCGCAGGACTTGCGCCACCTGCTGATACAGCTCACGACGGGCGAACAGGCGCGAAGAAACGTTGACCGCGACGAACGACAGCACCACTCCGCCCTGCTGCCACTGGCACATCTGCCGGCACGCCTGCGCCATGACCCAGGCATCGATTTCGGCGATCAGACCGGTTCGTTCAGCGACCGGTATGAATTCCGCTGGCGACACCAGGCCCCGCTGCGGGTGCTGCCAACGCACCAGCGCCTCGACGCCAATCAGGCGATTGGTCTTGAGGTCGTGAACCGGCTGGTAATAAACCCGCAACTCTTGCCGATCCAGGGCGCGGCGCAATTCGAAGGCGATCTCCACCCGTTGCTGGGCGTGGGCCGTCAGCTCTTCGGTGTACAGGGCATAATCATTGCGCCCCGTGCTCTTGGCCTTGAACAGTGCAGAGTCGGCATTGCGCAGCAGTTGCTCAACGCTCAAGGCATCGCCGGGGAACAGGCTGATGCCGATGCTGGTGTTGATGAACAACTGATGGTCATCGATAGAGAATGGTGCTTTGAGGCCGTCGATGATCCTCTGGGCCAACGCAGCGGCCTGAACCAGTTGCGGACAGCTTTCGGCGAGTACGGCGAATTCATCTCCGCCCAGCCTGGCCAGGGTGATGCCCGGACCAAACATGGCGCCCAGGCGCTCGGCCACAGCCTTGAGCAACTGGTCGCCAACGGTATGCCCGAGGCTGTCGTTGATCATCTTGAAGTGATCGAGATCGATCATCAGCAGCGCGCAGCCACGTTTGTGGACCTGTGCCGAGGCCAGGGCCTGTTCCGCGCGGTCGGTGAACAGCAGGCGGTTCGGCAGGTCGGTCAGCGGGTCGTGGTGCGCCAGGTGCATCAGCTCGTGTTCGGAGTTCTTGATTGCACTGATGTCGGAAAACACCGCCACATATTGGCTCGGTTGGCCGTTGTCGTCGTGGATCAGTCGAATCGTTTGCCATTGCGGGTAAATCTCGCCGCTTTTGCGCCGGTTCCAGATTTCCCCGCTCCACTCCCCGGCACTGTCGAGTGCGACAAACATCGTCTGATAAAACTCAAGGGAATGTCGCCCGGACTTGAACAGATTGGGCCGCCGCCCCAGCACGTCCTCACACCCGTAACCGGTGATCTCCATGAACGCCCGATTCACATGGACGATCACGCCTTCCCGATTGGTGACCAGCACGCCTTCGCGGGTGCAGTCGAACACTGCCGCTGCCTGGCGCAAGCGCATGCGGTCGGCATCGCGCTTACGCAATTTGTCGCCGATCCCCAGACACCGCAGCAGCCGCGCTCGGGCAATGAAGATCAACCCGGTGCTGAACAGCACCCAGACATAACCGTTGATCAGTTGCCATCGCAGTCGCTCGGCAGAGCTATCGAAGAAACTGTTTAATAAATAGCCACTGATCTGCAGCCAAACCGCAGAAAGCAACAGATAGAGCAGCGCCGCGCGCAAGGCATCGAGATAGGTGGCAGACATCCGGCGGTCCATGTCCCTACAAAAAGGTTGGAATGATGGTTTAAAGACACATCCAGCCACTCTTATCTGAAAGGGCGACTGGTTTTCTGTGTGGGCTTAGTGATAATGCAACGGCTGTTTTTTCTTTATTGAGGGCCCTACAGCCTATGTGGTACGAAGGTTTTCTTGGCTTGTCGCCCTGGTCGCTGGTAGCAATCACCCTGCTGATGACCCACGTCACGATCATCGCCGTCACGGTCTATCTGCATCGTTACTCGGCCCATCGCTCCCTGGAGCTGAATGGGGGCCTTAAGCATTTCTTCCGTTTCTGGCTGTGGCTGACCACGGCACAGAACACCCGCGAGTGGACCGCCATCCACCGCAAGCATCACGCCAAATGCGAAACCGTCGATGACCCGCACAGCCCGGTCATCAAGGGCTTGTCCACGGTGCTGCGCAAAGGCGCCGAGTTGTACCGCGCCGAAGCGGAAAACCCCGAGACCCTGCGCATCTACGGCAAGAACTGCCCCGAAGACTGGATCGAGCGCAACCTCTACAGCCGCTACCCGCTGCTGGGCATCGCGATCATGGGCGTTATCGACCTGCTGCTGTTCGGCACCATCGGCATCACCATCTGGGCCATCCAGATGATGTGGATCCCGGTATGGGCCGCCGGCGTGGTCAATGGCCTGGGCCATGCCATCGGCTACCGCAACTTCGAATGCCGCGATGCGGCGACCAACCTGGTGCCTTGGGGCATCCTGATTGGCGGCGAAGAACTGCATAACAACCATCACACCTACCCTAACTCGGCAAAATTGTCGGTGAAGAAGTGGGAATTCGACCTGGGCTGGGCGTGGATTCAAGTCTTCAGCTTCCTGCGCCTGGCCAAGGTTCAACGGGTTGCGCCGATTGCCCATCGCGTCGAAGGCAAGGGCAACCTGGACATGGACACCGCCATGGCGATCCTCAACAATCGCTTCCAGATCATGGCCCAGTACCGCAAATTGGTGATCGGCCCGCTGGTCAAGCAAGAGCTGGAAAAGGTCGATCACTCGGTACGTCACCAGTTCCACCGGGCCAAACGCCTGCTTTCGCGGGAGACCAGCCTACTTGATGACAAACACCACGTGCGCATCCAGAACATGCTCGAGCACAGTCAGGCGCTGAAGGTAATTTACGAGAAACGCCTGGCCCTGCAGCAGATCTGGGTCAAGACCAGCTCAAATGGTCACGACATGCTGGCGGCCATCAAGGACTGGATACACGAAGCCGAAGCCAGCGGAATTCAGTCCCTGCGCGAATTCGCCGATCAGTTGAAGACCTACTCCCTGCGTCCTGCCGCTGTCTGATTGCAGCGCACAGCCGCAAAACCTGTGGGAGCGAGCCTGCTCGCGAAGGCGGCGTGTCAGCCAATATTGAATTGACTGGTACCCCCTTTTCGCGAGCAGGCTCGCTCCCACATTGATTTTTGGCCGCAAAAAGGCATCGCCAGTACCGCCCGGCGGGAGCCAGTTCCCTCGCCACAAAAGGTGGGAACTTCATCTGAAAAGCCCTATCTCAAAGACACTTCGCCATCCCCGGCGGGCTTGATGTTGGCCGCGATCGCACGCGGCATGCCCTTTGAGATTTGTGTCGATGGACGAAAAAAACCTGCAAGACTCATCTCCGTCCCATTGGCCCGAGGCCGCGCAGACCCTGTTGGCGCTGATGCACGCCCAAGGCGAAGTCGCACGCCTGAGCGAACGCGAACAGTTGTTCAACACCTTGCTGATGAGCGTCAACGCGGTGCTGTGGGCATTCGATTGGGAAACCCGCCAGGTGCTTTACGTCAGCCCCGCCTATGAACGGATCTTTGGCCGTTCGGCCGATCTACTGCTGGCCGACTGCAATCAATGGCGCGACAGCATTTACCCTGACGACCTGGACTATGCCGAACGCAGCTTGGCCGAAGTGCTAGACAACGGCGCCGTCGAAGATCGCGAGTATCGAATCATTGCCGCCGACGGCCAGATGCGCTGGCTTAGCGACAAATGCTACATCAACCGCCAGGCCGAGCCGGGGCAACCGGTGATCATCGTCGGTATCGCCGAAGACATCACCGACAAGAAGCGGATGGAAAGCGAACTGCACCGCCTGGCCACCACCGACGCCCTGACCCAGAGCAGCAATCGCCGGCATTTCTTCGAATGCGCCCACCAAGAGTTCGCACACGCCCGTCAACGGGGCGAACCGCTGTCATTCCTGATGCTGGACATCGATGACTTCAAAATCATCAACGACACCTACGGTCACCAGGAAGGCGACAATGTGTTGCAGCGCATCGCCGATAGCGGCCGCGCAGCGCTGCGCCGTGGCGACCTGTTCGGGCGCATTGGCGGTGAAGAGTTCGCAGCGGTGTTTCCCGGCTGTACACCGCAGATGGCCCTGCAAGTGGCGGAACGCTTGCAACGGCAGATTCAGCGATTGCGTTTCACCCATGAAGGCCGGACGTTCGGCATCACCGTCAGCCAGGGCCTGACCAGCCTGACCGCCGCGGACGAAAACGTGGAGAACCTGTTTTCCCGTGCGGATGCTGCGATGTATCGGGCCAAGCGCGAGGGTAAAAATCGGATTGTCACTGTCTGACTGTTTTTGAAGATTCACAACTGTGGCGAGGGGGCTTGCCCCCTCGCCACAAGGCTCGCTCCCACAGGAATTCGCGTGAAACCTACTTCTTGCGCAGGCGCATCAACTCCGGCAAGCCAATCTTGAGCAACCGCGCCGTCCGGCTCTTCGCCAGTTCCTCGATGCCCTCATGCTCGGTCAGACGCGCCATCTGCGCCGCCATGTTCATCACCAGCGCTTCGCGGGAATAAACCCCGCCACCGAGCTGGTAGGCCGCCGCAATCAGCTCCCGCAACTCCAGCGGCAGGCGCCAGCGCGTGCGCAGGGCCGAACCATAGGCCGCGCCAAATTCAACCAGCGCTTCGCCCACTTCCTCCTGCTCGTCCAGTTCGCCACCGGCCTGTTTCCATTCCTGCAAACAGCGCAGCAACGCCAGATCGCCGAGACGATGCAGCATGCCGGCGCAATAGCAACGCTCCTGATCTAGATCGAGCAGGCGCGCCAGGGTTCGCGCGTATTCGGCGGTGTGCAGCGACAGATCCCAGTATCGCTCGGCATAGTCGGCCAATTGCGGATCGCTGAGCCGGGCACTGCGCTTGAGCGCCAGGCCGAGAATCAGGTTCATGCTCTGCCCGGTGCCCAAGCGATGCAGCGCCTGGGACAGGCTTTGCACAGCGCCGCCGTTGTGGTGTGCCGCACTGTTGGCGGCGGCGATCAGCACGGCCGTGACCTGCGGATCGGTGCGGATTTCGTCTTCCAGCACCGTCAGGTCGAGGCCATTGGGATTGAGGCTGCGTTTGACCGCCACTTGCACGTCGGTCATCAGCGGCGCGCCGTCGGCCAATTCCCGGCGACGCTCCAGAAACACCGACAACGTCATGCCCGGTGCCAGCGACGGCACTTCGCACGAGACTTCTTCGCCAGCATTCAGCAGTAAGCCCTGCAACCGATGGGTCAGGCTTTCCATATTCAGAGGCTTGGTCAGGTACGCGGCCGGCACCAGCGGCAAGGCCTCGCGTACGCTGGCACTGTCGTTGCGACTGCTCATGAGGATGAAGGGCAGCGGCGGGTTGCGTTTGCGCTGACGGATGTTGCGCAGTACATTCAGGCCATCGACGCCCGGCAACTCCCAGTCGGCGATGACCAGGTCATAGGGGTTGGCGGCCAATAGCTCCAGCGCTTGCTGACCATCGGCGCACAAGTCCAGCCGCGCATCGCAGCGTACGTTCAACAACACTTCCTTGAGCAAATCCCGGGACCAAGGGTCGGCCTCGGCGATCAGGACTCTTGGAACGGCGGGTAAAATGACAGTTGTCATACAGCTCTCCCTGGCAATGCAGGAACCTTAGCCAATGCTGGCCATTCGATACAGCGCTAATGCGCGGGATGTGTTTCCAGGGACATGAAAAAACCCGCCGAAGCGGGTTTTTTGTGGATCAGGTCACACTGGGTGATCAGAGCTCGGAGAAGCACTCTTCGATGATCGCCAGGCCTTTGTCCAGTTGCTCGTCCGGCGAGGTCAGCGGTACCAGGACGCGCAGAACGTTGCCGTAGGTGCCGCAGGACAGCAGGATCAGACCCTTGTCGCGAGCCTTGGCCACAACGGACGCCACGGCTGCGGCGTTCGGCTTGTGGCTGTCGCCGTTTTCGAACAGCTCGACAGCGATCATTGCGCCCAGGGCACGGACTTCACCGATCACCGGGTACTTGGCCTGGATGGCCTTCAGGCCGGTTACCAGACGCTCGCCAACAGCCTTGCAGCGATCCAGCAGGTGCTCTTCTTCGAACACTTCCATCACGGCCAGGGCCGCGGCGCAAGCGATCGGGCTACCGGCGTAGGTTCCGCCCAGGCCGCCTGGAGCGATGGCGTCCATGTATTCGGCCTTGCCGCACACACCGGCCAGCGGGAAGCCGCCAGCGATGGATTTGGCGAAGGTGGTCAGGTCGGCAGCAACGCCCATCTGTTCCATGGCGAAGAAAGTACCGGTACGGCCAGCGCCAGTCTGTACTTCGTCAGCGATCAGCAGGATGCCGTGCTGGTCGCACAGGGCACGCAGACGCTTCATGAATTCTTTCGGAGCGACGTAGAAACCACCTTCGCCCTGAACCGGCTCGATGATGATCGCAGCGATGTCTTTCGGCTCGGCGTCGTTCTTGAAGATGCGTTCGATGGAAGCGATCGAATCGTCGATGCTCACACCGTGCAGTTCGTTCGGGTACAGCGCGCGGAAGATGCCGCCTGGCATCAGACCCATGCCGGCCGAGTAAGGCACGACTTTACCGGTCAGGCCCAGGGTCATCATGGTGCGACCGTGGTAGGCGCCGGTGAACGCGATCACGCCGGCACGGCCAGTGGCGGCACGGGCGATCTTGATGGAGTTTTCCACGGCTTCGGAGCCGGTGGTCACCAGCAGGGTTTTTTTGTCGAAATCACCTGGGACCTTGGCGTTGATTTTTTCGCACACTTCCACGTACGGCTCGTAGGCCAGAACCTGGAAGCAGGTGTGGGTCAGCTTGTTCAGCTGCTCGGTCACGGCGGCGATGATTTTCGGGTGCACGTGGCCGGTGTTCAGTACGGCGATACCGCCGGCAAAGTCGATGAACTCACGACCTTCAACGTCGGTTACGGTCGCGTTCTTCGCGGATTCGGCGAAGATCGGGTGAATCTGGCCAACACCACGTGGAACAGCAGCGGTACGGCGGGCCATCAAAGAAGCGTTAGTCTTGCTCATACATTCCTCATTCACCGCTCATCGGGCGGCGTGGTTCAAGGATAAAGCGACGGGGAGCAACGGCGGCAGCATGCGATGATCGACTGCCACAGCGTTCCCGGCCACCGAGAAAATTCCGGTTTGAAGCGGCGCAAAGGGACAGCGCTCTCGTGCCCTTTGCGCTTGAAGCAATGCCGTGCCGGGCTTAGATGCCCAGGCAGAGGTATTTGATTTCCAGGTAATCTTCGATGCCGTACTTGGAGCCTTCACGGCCCAAGCCCGAGGCCTTGATACCGCCGAACGGCGCGACTTCGTTGGAGATCAACCCGGTGTTGACGCCGACCATGCCGTATTCCAGGGCTTCCGCCACACGGAATACGCGACCCAGGTCGCGGGCATAGAAGTACGAGGCCAGACCGAACTCGGTGTCGTTGGACATCGCGATCACATCGGCTTCGTCTTTGAAGCGGAACAGTGGAGCCAATGGACCGAAGGTTTCTTCCTTGGCCACGGCAGCGTTATTCGGCACGTTGGTCAGAATGGTCGGCTCGAAGAAGTTACCTTCCATCGACTTGCCGCCAGACAGCACGGTGGCGCCTTTGGAAACGGCGTCGGCAATGTGCTCTTGCACCTTGGCTACGGCTTTTTCGTCGATCAGCGGGCCAGTGGTGGTGCCTGCTTCCAGACCGTTACCGATCTTGAGCTTGGCCACAGCCACTTTCAGCTTCTCGGCGAACGCGTCGTAGACCGAATCCTGAATGTACAGGCGGTTGGCGCAGACGCAGGTCTGACCGTTGTTGCGATACTTGGAAATGATCGCGCCTTCGACGGCCTTATCCAGGTCCGCGTCGTCGAACACGATGAACGGCGCGTTGCCGCCCAGTTCCAGGGACACTTTCTTGATGTCCTTGGCGCATTCCGACATCAGTTGACGACCGATTTCGGTCGAACCGGTGAAGGACAGCTTGCGCACGATCGGGTTGCTGGTCAGCTCGCTGCCGATGTCGCCGGCGCTGCCGGAAACAACGCTGAACACGCCAGCCGGGATGCCGGCACGCTGGGCCAGTTCGGCCAGGGCGAAGGCGGAGAAAGGGGTTTGCGAAGCAGGCTTGAGCACCATGGTGCAACCGGCGGCCAGGGCCGGGCCGGCTTTACGGGTGATCATTGCAGCCGGGAAGTTCCACGGGGTGATTGCAGCGGTCACGCCGATTGGCTGCTTGATCACGATCAGGCGCTTGTCTGGCTGGTGGCCCGGAATCACGTCACCGTAGATGCGCTTGGCTTCTTCGGCGAACCACTCGATGAAGGAAGCGGCGTAAACGATTTCGCCCTTGGCTTCGGCCAATGGCTTGCCTTGCTCCAGAGTCATCAGGCGAGCCAGGTCTTCCTGGTTCTCGATGATCAGCTCGAACCAGCGACGCAGCTTGGTCGCACGCTCTTTGGCGGTCAGTGCACGCCAGGCCGGCAGCGCTTTGTCAGCGGCTTCGATTGCACGGCGGGTTTCGGCAGCGCCCATTTTCGGCACGGTGCCCAGAATTTCGCCCGTTGCCGGGTTGTTGACCTTGATCGTCTGACCATTGTCCGCATCAACCCACGCGCCATCGATGAAGGCTTGCTGGCGGAACAACTGGGTGTCTTTAAGCTGCATGTCGGCTTTCCTTAACAGCACCGCAACGAATGCGGAGCAAATTATGATTGTAGAAAGGCGCCTCGATAGGCTGCCGTCAGGGAAATCATTCACCGGGCTGAAGCACATAAATAGCGCACTGATTCAAATCGTGCGGTTCAGCACCCAGACAAGAGCGTTTGAAATCTCAAACGAATCCTAGGATCAAAGGGGGTAAAGGACAATAGCCTGTTCGAAAAAAAGAACGAAAACGACGCTTTTGCCTATTTTTTCTGATCAACGTAGCAAACGCGCGTTACAGCTTTATAAAAACGCAGGCGATTCAGCAGCATGGACGCCCGCAGCGCATATGCGTATTATGGCGCCCGCTGCACCAGTAGCTCAGCTGGATAGAGTACTGCCCTCCGAAGGCAGGGGTCGTGGGTTCGAATCCCGCCTGGTGCACCATACTTTGTAGCGAGAAAGCCTCAGGCCTTATGGGTCTGGGGCTTTTTTGTGGGTGTTTGAAGGCTTGGCGCCTAATGGTCAATGCTGTTTTTTTCAAACAGCCGGGCGATGTCTCTCGCACTATGCAGTACACGTTCGACCTTGATCTCGTCGCCCACCAGACAGTAGAAAACCAGATATCGGCCATGGGCAAGCATTCGCAATCCCTTGGCGCAATCGTCTCTTGGAACACCCAAATTCGGTTGATCGATCAATCGTGTGCACTGCGTGCGTAGCTCACGCACAAACGTCCGGGCTCGTTCAGGGTTGTCTCGGGCGATAAAACGAGCGACTTGCAGCAGATCGTCCCGTGCCAATGCAGAGAAAAGCAATTGCCTCATGGACGGCTTTGCTCGGCTGCTACCTCATCAATCAGCGCATCAAGCTCGGCAAACACGGTATCGGCAGCAATGGCCGGACGCGGATCGTTGCGGCTGGCCGCAATGGCTTCACGAAGTTCGGCAGCCTGCAGCCGATCCAGCAGCTGTTGATAGGCCGCGTGCGGTAAAAGATAGGCGGCAGGGCGATTGTGGTTGAGCACGGCAACAGGCTCGGAACCCGCTTGCTCGATTACAGTGCTCGGGCTGCGCTTGAGCTCCGTGATACTGACCGAACGGCTTGCAAGTAGCTGCTCCATGACGGCTCCAAAGGTACGAAAAAAAGTACCTTATAGTGTTCCATTCCCTGCATGAGGGTCAACGAGTCTCCGACCGGTGCTGTCCCGGCCCACAAAAAAACCGCCGAAGCGGTTTTTTCATTCTGTCGTCCAGTCGAACTCGTCGTACTCATCATCGTCCTCGTCGTCCTCGAAAAACTCCTCTTCAAGGTCGTCGTCTTCAACAATGTCTTCTTCCGGCTGATTCAGCAGAAAATCCTTGCGACTCTCGGTAATTGCTCGCCGCAGTTCCTCGCCCTTTTGTGGGCAGTTGAGCATTTGGGCGATGCGGTCGATTTTTTTTGCCACGGCATCCTCCAACGCATCGGCTATAGCCTGATAGTGCGCGCTTTCGGGGGTGGATGCCAAATCCCCGGAATGCCGCGCACGTCAGTTTCCTGCAAATCCGCTGGGGTGATCAGCCTTTAGCGGTGATAGCGCCGTACCACACTGCTGTTTCTCAGGACGTGGCCTTTGATTTTTTCCAGCAGCTGCGCACGGGTCAGGCCGGCGGGCAAGGCTTCCGGGGGCAGGTCCAGGGCGTAGATCTGGATGATGTAGTGGTGCGCGCTGTCGCCAACGGGCGGGCAAGGGCCGATGTAGCCGGTGGTTGCCTTGCTGTTGGTACCGCCGACGCCCTCGAGGCCGGGTTTGCTCCCGGCGCCGGCAGGAATCTGGTGGGTGCCGGCCTTGATGCCGTAATGCACCCAGTTATCGACGCCCTGGCCTTTCTGGCCGTCAGGGTCGTGCATGACGATGGCGTAGCTTTGGGTGGCTGCCGGGCCGGCGTTCCAGTTCAATGCCGGGGAAATGTTATGTCCGCCACAGCCCGCGGAATCGCCGGCGGCGGCGGACGTGAACAGACGGTCATCGGAGACACCCGGAATGTTCAGGGTGAAGCGCTCCTGGGCCTGCGCCGGAAACTGCACGCAAAGGGCGACTGCCAAGGCCGCGAGCCAAGGGTTCATTGAGGTCAATCGGGGCATACCGGAGCACCTTGTGCGTGTTGGGCCGTCGTCGGCGTGCAAACTATAGCCGGACCGTTCACGCCGTGGCAGGGGGGAATTGGCTGAACCTCGCGATAAGCACCAGACTCATAAGTGAAACGTCTGTCTGGAGAGCAATCATGACTCTGCATCGTGTTGCGCGTGTCGCCAATGTGCCCGAAGACCGGGGTCTGGAAGTGCAGGTCCAGGACAGCAAGATTCTGCTGTTGCGGACCGGTGAACAACTGCGCGCTTATCAGGCCGAATGCCCGCATGCCGGAGCCCCGCTGGCGGACGGGGCGATATGCCATGGGCGCCTGACCTGTCCGTGGCACAAGGCGCAGTTTCGGATCGAGGATGGCGGGCTGTGTGAACCGCCAGCCCTGGACAGCCTCAAGCGCTATCCCCTCGAAGTCCGCGACGGCGACATCTGGGTCGGCGACCAGCCGATGCCGGGTGCCCACCCGCCACCGGCCGACGATCCACGAATTTTCATCATTGTCGGCGCTGGCGCAGCAGGCACGGCGGCGGCAGCGGCGTTGCGCGAGAAAGGTTTCGGCGGCCGGTTACTGTTGATCGACCGCGAAGCCGATGCCGGATACGACCGCACCGCGCTGAGCAAATACGTGATCGCCGGGGAGATGCCGCTGGACGAAGTCCCGCCCCTGCGCGACGAGGATTTTTACCGCGAGCAGCGGATCGAGCGCCTGCGAGGCGAAGTGGCAAGCCTGGATGCGCCAAACCGGACGTTGCAACTGACTGACGGCCAATCACTGACATACGACGCCGCGCTGCTGGCCACCGGCGGCGTGCCCAACCCGCTGACGCTGCCCGGCGCCGACCTGCCGCAAGTGTTCGTCTTACGCTCCAAAGCCCATGCGCAACAGATTCTGGACAGCGCCAGCGCCGGCCAGCGGGTGGTGATCATCGGCGACAGTTTCATTGCCATGGAGTCCGCCTCGTCCCTGCGCCAGCTTGGCCTGAATGTGACCGTGCTGGCCCGCCACGACGTGCCGTTTGCCAAACAGTTCGGTGACACGGTCGGCAAGGCCATTCGCGCACGACATGAAGCCAATGGCGTCGTTTTTCATACCCAGGGCAATGCGGTACAGATCGAAGGGACGGACAAGGTCGAAGCCGTGCGCCTGGACAACGGCCAACGCTTGCCGGCCGATCTGGTGCTGGTCGGCATCGGCGTCACGCCAGCCACTGCTGCCTTCACCGGGCTGCCGAAAGAGCGGGATCACTCGCTGCGTGTCGACGGCGCAATGCGCGTGGCCGACGGCCTTTGGGCGGCTGGCGATATCGCCACGTTCCCGCTGAACAACCAACACCTGCGCATCGAACACTGGCGACTGGCCCAACAGCAGGCGCGGATCGCTGCGGCCAATATGCTGGGCGGTGACGAGCATTATCTCGATGTGCCGTTTTTCTGGACCTGGCATTTCGGTAAAACCTACGAATACCTCGGGCACGCCGAGGCCTGGGACGAAGTCGAGTTCAAGGGCGACCCTTACGATCCGCCCTTCATCGGCCTGTTCGGAAAAAGCGGCGTGGTGTCAGCAGCGGTAGCCTGCGAGATGGACCGGGCCATGGCGATGCTCGCCGAGCGGATGAAACAATCGTTGCCCTGGGAAGAGGCATGGCGCCTGATCCGTGACGTTCCCTAGGGATGCCGGACAGCAAAACGCCCGGCGCCTGCGCGATGCAGAGGCCGGGCGTTGCAGAGTTAACAGCCGCCGTTATTCGGTGGCACCAGCATCTGCGAACTTGCTCATCACAAAACCGGCAAACTCTTCGACGGTCATTTTCTGGCCGTTGAAGTCCACCTGATTGTTGGCGTAATGCAAGTTGGTGACGATGTTATTGCCGTCCAGTTTTGCCAGTTGGCTGCCGACTGCCATGCTGCTGAACATGTCTGCGGTGGCGGTGGCCTGGTCGGCAATCAGCTTGGCATCGGTCTGACCGGCGATTTGCGATTGCACGGTAAGCACATCGACCAGCATGGCTTTGGACACTTGCAGCTTGAAGTCGAGCAGCGCGATCAGCTGCCTGACCAACTGATCGGTCGGCAGATCGATGGCTTGTGGCTTGGTCAGGTCGAGCACCATATTGGCGCGGCTCTCACCGTTAGCGGTGTTGAACGACAGGTTTTCCAGGGCCACCTGCGGACCAGCCGCCAGCAGTTTTTCCAGGCTGGACTTGAGCAGTGCTTCTTCGGCTTCGGTCAGTTTCAGCTCCGGCGCCGGCAGCCCGGCCGCCGTCGCTTCCGCTGCCGCCCTTTCATATGGCTGCAGTTTGCTCTGGTAAACCTGCATCAACGACAGGGTGGCTGGAATGTCGAGGTTCTTCAGGCTCATGGCCAGCGCACCGGAACCAATGGCCTTGCCGTTCAGGGACACTTCGCCGACCTTGTAATCGGCACGTCCGGAGGCGTTGCTGCCCTTTTCTTCGGTCAGGTTTTTCATCTCGAATTTCTTGAAGTCCAGCACCGACTGCTTGACGCCGAAGGTCGATTTGCCACTGGCCAGCTCAAGAACGTTTTCGCCGGTGTAGAAACCGTAGGTACTTTTTGTCAGGTTGCTGGCCAGGGTCAGGCCGCTCAATTCAACCTGCACCGGTGCCTGGTCCTCGGAAACGGTGGTCACCTTCAGGCTGTCCATGTAGCCGTTGGCCTTGACCTTCTGCGCCTGGGCACTGGCGTCGACGTCGATGCTCAAGCCGGAGAACTTCATGCTCGACTTGTCATCCAGGGCCATTTCCAGCGGCTGCAACTCGAAGGTGGCATTGGTAGCGTTGTCATAGCCGATATTGACCACGCCGGTCAGCGGGGACTTGTCCTTGGCGGCGGCGAACCACTTCTCGGTGGACGGGGTCTTTTCCAGTTCGTAGTGACTGGTCGCCAAGACCGGCAGCCACTTGAGCGACATCAGCCGCGAGAACGGCAACGGGCCGTGTTCGATGTGATCGACAAACAGCAATTCGACCGGCGTTTCGCCGAACATTTCACCTTCGCCCTTGAGGCGATAGTGTGCGGTGCTGCTGAATACATGACGTTCCAGCGACACCAGTTCCAGCGACGCGGTGCCGTTGGAGCCGACCATCGCCGCCTGCAATTCCTTGTTGGCATTGGCAATCGAGGTGTTCAACACACCTTCGATTTTGCTGCCGGTGAACCAGGCTCCGCCTGCGCTGATGACACCGATTGCAACAACAATCCCCAGTAGCACGCCTGCTGATTTATTCATGTATGCCCCGTTCATGTCCGTTGTTAAAAGTGAGGTCGTCTTCCCTGAACCCATGACGGGTTGCGGCTCGACTGCGCTGAAAGTGAAATGCAGATTAGCACCGGGCGCGACGAACGGCTCAATGATTAAGGGTGAAAGAGTGTCTTTGGGGGGGGCTCACTGGGGCTGGGGATTCTTTGCGCCTATACAATCGCCTTCGCGGGCAAGCCCGCTCCCACATTGGAATACTTACTCCTGTGGGAGCGGACTTGCTCGCGAAGGCGTCTGTCCTGCCAACACAGAATCAGGAATACTGAACCTCGATCTCATCCAGTTGATGATCAAAGCTTTTGAGCCGCGCAGTCCAGGTGTACACCAGCACTTCGAAGTCGCGGTTGATCACCGCCCCGCCAGTCACTTCCGCGCGCGGATCGCAGACGTCCAGTTGATAGCGTTCGCGGGCCATGGCCGTGGCGACATCGGCCAGTTCCCGGGCATTGCTGAGCCAGTGCCGACCGTCGTCTGCCACTTGCCGGTCCAGCGCCAGGCATTGTTTTTTCAGGCTCTCGAGGCTTTTTTCCAGCGGCGTGCCGGTCAATTCGCCCATGACTTCCTGAAAGGTGCGCCCCGGTTGCCAGTAACTGCCCCAGAAATAGCGGTCGAACACCGTTTCGACACGACGCAGCGCCACCTTGGTGTCCCAGATCAGGACCAGGGTCTTGCCTTGTTCGAGTTGTCTTTTTTTGATGCGTTGATTCTGGACCGAGGCCCAGGCCACCACTGCAATGGACATCACGGCAATCAGCGCGGCGGCACTGTCGAGGAACGCCAGAGCCTTGTCGATCTGGTGGGCCAGCATGATGCCGTAGAAATAGGTGGCCGACAGCAGCACCAACGCCACGATGGCGCACCAGAAGCCGAGAGCGTAAGGGTTTTTCATTATTGGTTCCCCCTGACCTGCGCGAGCCTTGTGCGAAGAAAGGGCGCTTTGCACGGGGCGACCCTCCAACACTACAAAGCATAGCAACGGCCTCAGGGTTTGCCGGAGTTCGACGCTTGCGTTCGTCCGCTTTCCCAACCGCCGCCCAAGGCGAGGAACAAATCGATCTGGCTTGCGGCAACCTGGGTGTTCGCAGCGGCCAGTTGCGCCGTCACGTCGATGTAGGTGCGGGTGGCTTGCAGGTCGGCCAGGAACGAGTCGCGGCCGGCCTGGAAGAAGCGGTGGGTCTGGTCGGCCGCCAGTTTTGCCGATTGCTCGGCATCGGCCAGTGCATCGCGGCGCTGCAGCAATGCCGTGTACTGGGCGAGGCCGGTCTGGGTCTCGCGAATGGCGTTGAGCACCACCCCGTCGAAATGCGCCAGGGTCGCCTGGGTCACCGCTTCGGCTTCGCGGATGCGCGCCCGGGCGCCGTTGGTCGGCACGTTCCAGGTCAGCGACGGACCGAATCCCCAGCGGTTGGTAGACGGGTCGCCGAGATCGTCCAGGATACCGACGGTACCGATGGTCGCGCCGATGCTGATGTTCGGGTACAGCTCGCCCGTGGCGACGCCAATACCGGCCGTCGAGGCCGCCAGCCGACGCTCGGCCTGCCGCACATCGGGACGACGCTTGAGCAACGCGGCGCCATCGCCCACCGGAATCAATTGCGCGATTTCCGGCAGCTCGTCGCAGGTGGCGGTGCCGGCCGGCAGTTGGTCCACCGGCTTGGCCAGCAACATCGACAAGCGATACAGCCCGGCCTGACGTGCGGCTTCATAGCGCGGCATGTCGGCGCGCAGGGATTTGAATTGGGTTTGCGAGCGGGTGACCTGGGTTTCATCGCCACGTCCGGCATCGCGCAGGCGCTGGATCAGCGTGGTGCTCTGGGCTTGCAGGTCGAGGGAATGCTGGGCGATTTCCCGTTCTTCATTGGCCGCGCACACTTGGGTGTAGGCGCGAACCACATCGGCCACCACGGTGATGCGTGCAGTATCGGCGGCGGCCTGCGTCACATCGGCATTGGCCTTGGCCGCTTCGATACCGCGTTGCAAGGTGCCGAACAGGTCGAACTGGTACGACGCGCTAATGCCAATATCGCCGATGTTGGCCACCGGCACTTTTTCCGGCAGCAGGAAGGCCTGGCCGGACTCCTGCAAGCGCTGGGCGCCCATCTGTACGCCGCCGCTCCAGCCGCCCGCCGCTTCCGCCTCGTCGACCTGAGCGCGAGAGCGGGACAGACTGGCCGCCGCCACGCGCAAATCGGTGTTGGAGGCCATGGCCTGCTGCACCAATTGGTCGAGTCGTGGATCCTTGTACAGGCGCCACCAATCGGCCGGCACCGGTGCGGAAACCACCGTTTTACCGTCGACCGCCAGATCGCCCTGGAAGTCTGGACGATGGACAGCCGCCGCTTCAGGCAAATGATAATCCGGCCCGACCATCTGACACGCCGACAGCAGCAAGCCTAACCCGGCGACCGCCAAACCCGAGGCCTTGCTCATTGCGCCAGCTCCCGCTTTTGATCGTCGATGATCGATACCGTGGCGGTGCGCCCGGCGATCATGCGGAAATCTTCCGGCACGTCATCGAAGGCGATGCGCACTGGAATCCGCTGGGCCAGCCGCACCCAGCTGAACGCCGGGTTGACGTTGGGCAGCAGGTTGTTGCCACTGGTGCGGTCGCGGTCTTCGATACCGGCGACGATGCTCTCCACATGCCCGCGCAGGCGCGCATTGTCGCCGATCACCCGGATGTCGACGCTTTGCCCGATATGGATGCCGTTCAGTTTGGTTTCTTCGAAATAACCATCGATATGGAACGAGTTGCTGTCGACCACCGACAACACCGGACGCCCGGCGCTGACGAACTCCTGGGCCCGTGGCGCGCGGTCGTTGACGTAGCCGTCCACCGGGCTGCGGATCACCGAGCGGTCGAGGTTGAGCTGCGCACTGTCCACCGCCACCTGGGCTTCCATCAAGGCCACTTGGGCGCGGGCCACTTTCGACTGGCTTTCTTCCAGTTGTTCACCCGGCACCAGGTTGCCCAGGCCCTTGTTCCGCTTGGCCTCGCGCTGGGCTTGGGCCAGGGTTTCTTCGCGGTCGGCGACTGCCGCTTTCGCCTGGCGCAGGGCCAGCTTGAAGCGGTCCGGATCGATGCTGAACAGCACCTGGCCGCGCTTGACCAACTGGTTGTCGCGCACCTCCACTTGCTGGATCAGCCCGGAGACATCCGGCGCAATTTGCACGATGTCGGCACGGATGTGCCCGTCGCGGGTCCAGGGCGCGAACATGTAATACATCACCATGCGCCAGACCACGACAACGGCGAAGCTCACGATCAACAGGGTCAACACCACGCGACCCAGGGTTAGAAACGGTTTTTTCATGTCATCAGGTATCGACTGAGTGAGTCCACGGCGCCAAGCAGCAAGGCGTAGAGGGCCACGTTGAACAATGCCCGGTGCCAGACCAGACGGTAAAAGTGCAGGCGCGTCAGCACCCCGTGCACCAACAGGTACAACACATACGTAATGCCCATCAGCACCAGCAGCGTGGGCAGGAACACCCCGCTCAGATCCAGGTCACCGATCATAGAGGTGCTCCATCAATGCCATGGGGAAGCGGTTCTTCGGGCTCGGCGGAACCGACGAATTCGACGCCGGGCAACAGTGCCAGACGCAGGCCGCTCAGGGCGTGCAGCAGATGCCGACGGGTTTCATCATCGCTGGCACCGCTGAGGGCGCGACGCGTGCGGTCGAGGGTCATCAGCAACGGGCTCGGTGCCTGCAAGCGTTCACCGGCCTTGAGGCAGGCCTTGAAGTACTCGCCAACCTCGGCCACTACCTGACGCAGCAGTACCTGCGGCACACCGAGGACCCGCGGGGTATAAGCGAGCAGGTCCAACAGATTCAGCGCCACCCGCACTTCCCGCAGCGCCACGCCGGAGTCCTGGCCGGTCATGGCCAGGCGCGGCAGATGCTGCATCAGCCGATCGAGCATCCGTATGCCCAGAAGCCGATGCTCAGACAACGTGGCCGGCTCGGAGAGGCTGACGATGTCACGCCAGCTGAAACGGGTCAGGCGCTTGGCTGCCAGTTCGGCACCGAACGGCCGGGCGATCAGGGTCCAGATGAACGCGAACAGCAACCCCATGGGGCCGGCCAGGTTGGAGTTGGCAAAACTGAGGAAATCCGCGTCGTAAGCGCCCTGAATACTGATGAAGGACGAGGTGTTGACCAGGGTCAGCAGCATGCCCAGGTAAAACTGCGGCTTGACGGTCAGGGTGCCGACGCAAATGAACGGCACGGCAAACGCCAGCACCAGCATCGGAAAGTCATGCAGGTTGGGCAGCACCAGAAACAGATAAAGGCTGGCGAACACCACCGACATCGCCGTCCAGAAAAAGAACCGGTAAATCTGCGGCGCCGGGTCGTCCATCGAGGCAAAGAAACTGCACGCCACCGCCGCCAGGATCACTGCGCTGCCGCCATCGGTCCAGCCGAGCAGAATCCACAATACCGAGGCGACAATGATTGCCGTAACGGTCGACGCGGCGGAATAAAACATCAGGCCACGATCCAGGAACGGGGACAGCCGTCCCAACCGCCAGTGCCGATACACCGCGCGCCAGCTATCCTGGCTTTCGCACTGGATGGCGTATTGCAGGCTGCGGCAGTCCTGCCATAAATCGATCCACTCGCCGAGACGGTAAATGGCGTTGGAGAACAGCAGTTGCTTGCGGTCATCCAGCGCTTCGGGAGCAGGTTGCAGGGCCTCAAGTTGATCCTTCAGGGCTTGCCAGCGGTCGAGATCGGCATCCTTGTGCTCGAGCCATTCGGTGGTGGCGGCCAGCAAGGGTGCGAACTTGTCCACAAGCTCGGGGGTGCGCCGTTCCAGGGCGTAAAGCGCGTCGTCGAGGGCATCGATCACTGGCAACAGGTGAATCATCCGTCCGCGCAATTCCTTGGTATTGCGCACTGTCTGCGGACGCGAGCCTTCGTGGGGCAACTGACCGATCATCAACTCCAGGGAGTTGAACGTGGCGACCATCGATGCCCGCAACGCGCTGACTTCTTCAGGCTGCACGTTGCGGCTGAGGAAGCGCAGGCTGTAGGTCGATGCATCGGCAAACCACTTGCTCACCGAATCATTGAACACCGGCGCCAGGCGCCGGGGCCAGAACATGGCACCGACCACCGCCGCCACGGCGATGCCGAGAAAGATTTCTTCGGTCCGCGCTTCGGCGACGTCCCACACCCCCAGCGGGTTGTTCACCACCGGCAGGGCGATCAACGGCAAGGTGTAACCGGCGAGCATCAAGGCGTAGTTGTTGGCCGTGCGCAAATGCAGGGACAGAAACAACAGCGTCCCGGTCCACAGCGCAATCACCACCACCAGCACGTAAGGGCTCTGCACGAACATTGGCACGAACAAAACCGCTGCCGCAGCGCCGATAAAGGTGCCGATCGCCCGGTACAACGCCTTGGAACTGGTAGGGCCGAGAAACGGACTGGAAACGATGTACACCGTGGCCATCGCCCAGTACGGACGCGGCATTTGCATGAGCAGGGCGATGTACAGCGCGATCATCGATGCGGCGAAGGTTCGGACTCCGTAGAACCAGTCCCGCGCCGGGGGCATGCCAGAGAAGAATCCGTTCAAGAGTTGGCCACCGATGGCGGCGTGGCCGCTTCAAAAGCTCTCAGTACCCGCAGCGTAGCCTCCAGATCACTCTGGTCAATGCCTTCAAGGACTTCGTGGCGCAAGCGCACCAGCTCCACTTCGACCGCCTGCACCAGCTCCCGACCGGTTTCGGTCAGGCTCAGGCATTTGGCGCGGCGGTCCTGTGCATCTTCGGTGCGGCAGACGTAGCCGCCATGGCACAACTGATCGAGCAGTCGCACCAGCGACGGGCTCTCCATCCCTGCTGCCTGGGCCACCGTCACCTGGCGCACACCCTCGCCCAGACGCCCGATCATCAACAGCGGAACGGCGCAGGCTTCGGAGATTCCATAGTTGGCCAGCGTAGTCTGGCAGATTTTGCGCCAATGCCTGGCGGCCACCACCATGGCACTGCTGATGTTCATCTGGAGAACGTCGAGGTTATTCGGCACGAGGGAAAACACACACTGTTAGCTTGCTAACTATCAATATTGCATTGGAGGGAATTTTCCGTCAAGTTTTGAAACAAATACGTAACAGTGACCTGCCGAGAGCCATCAACGTTTCTTGGCACGCTCATACACTTCACTGCGTTCGCGCTTTCCTACTGCAACGACAGAAACGACGACGCGCTCATCTATCACCTCGTAGACGAGTCGATATCCCGATGACTTCAACTTGATTTTGTAGCAGTCGGGCATGCCATGGAGTGAGTCGGAAGGGATTCGAGGCATTTCGAGCCGCTCTGCCAACTTCTTTTTGAATTGCTCACGCAACGTGTGTCCCAGCTTGTCCCATTCTTTACGTGCAGAAGGCAGAAATTCGAGCTTATAAGTCATCCAGCGTTACCGGGATCGGCGTTTCATGACGACGAGAACGCACGATTTCCGCCAACTCCAAATCATCCAGGCGTTCCATCATGGCTTCGAACACATCGGCAGGGACCATGTAACCCATGACGCGATTGTGATTGAGCACTGCGACGGGCCCTCCATGGGCGCCATTCAAAACGGCAGAGGGGTTTTTCTTTAGTTCAGACACGCTGACAGCCATATCAGCCAAAACACTTTGCATAATTAAGACCTCAAATAAGGTCTTAATTCTGGTCAATTATTGTAGTCAGAGCAACCTAGGTTGAGCACCGCCTATCAGTTTTCTACACCCCTCGCCCCTTCCTCAACAGCACATCCAGCTGATCAACTACTTCGGCCCAATCCGCGTCATCGAGTATCTCCTCTCGCAGAAGATCCGCCTGACTCGGGCTCCAGAAAAATGCATCCGCAAGGTGCAGCTCCGGTTTGAGCGGTGAATGGGTGGCGATGAATTTATCAATGCTTTCGGCATCGTCCGGCAGGCCAAGTTGCTTGAACAGGGATGGAAGGTTGTGGGTTGGGTTTTCCATGACGAACTCCGATGAACCAATTTAGGGACCGCTGCACGGTCATCGCGAGCAGGCTCGCTCCCACAGGAAAATTCGTTCTCCCTGTGTGCGAGCCTGCTCCGGGCGGCGTTCCGACGATGACGGCAGCGAAGACACTGCAGACCTAATGACTCAACTCCCGCACCTCGGCATGCGGCACCATTTTCAGAAACTCGGGCATGTCCATGCGCACCAGATTGACGTGGTTGCCGGCCTCCAGATAGATGTCTTTCTGCCGGGTCAGCATCGGATCGATCACCACCTCCAACCCATAGGACTCACCCAGCGCCGGTACGGCACCGCGTTCGCAATCATCGAAAAGGTGCGCCAGGTTGCTTTCGCGGGAAACCTGCCACTCACCGCTGCTGCGGACTTTGCTCAGGTCCAGGTGACGGCTGGCGGGCAGCACGGCCATCAGGTAATGCCCATGGTGATCGTCGAGGATCACCGATTTGGCCACCCGTTCGGCAGGAATACCTGCGACCCGTGCCGTTTCGAGGCTGCTGGCCGAGTGTGGGTGGCTGACGATGTCATATTCGCATTGAGCCTTTTCCAGGCTTCGCTGCACGGTTCTTGCCATTCGCATGATGCACCTCGGTGTCCGCCATGATCGCTGGCGGACGATGGTTAAAGTTTTGCTTGCGTAGTAAAAGTCTAGGCCCGTCAGCGCGATCCGGCGGGAAATCTGCCCATCGGATGTCGACGGCAGTTGAGCAAAATTCATACCGGCCAAGGCTCAACTAAACTGTATTCAGAGCCACTCCACGACTCTCCCGGAGGGTCAAGTGAACACGCGTTGCTGTGCAGTTGCGTTGCTGTTGGCGTTGAGCGGACCGGCCTGCGCCGCCGACACGGTTGTGTTGCTGGTGCCCAACCCCATCGGGATCTGGCTGATCACCTTCGGCCTCGCGTTCCTGATCGCTGAGGCGGCCCTGCCCAATTACGGCGTAATCGGCCTGGGCGGCATCGTGATGTTCGTGATCGGTGCGGTGATCCTGTCCAATACCGAAGTGCCCGTGCCGTTGATGATCGGCCTGGGACTGGTCAGCGCACTGTTGCTGATCTACCTGGTGTTTCACGCCCTGAAGACCCGACCGCGCCACACCGTCAGCGGTGATGCCGGGCTGGTCGGCAGCGAAACGCCGGTCACGTCAGTGCAGCTCGGCAACGCCTATGGCGGCTGGGTTCATCTGCAAGGAGAACGATGGCAAGTGCTCAGCGCGACGCCGCTGCAACCCGGGCAACAGGTGCGGGTGGTGGGGCGCAAGGGCTTGCTGCTGCAAGTGGCCGCGGCTGACGCGGCGCCGGGCGGAGAATAGTCATGGGTTTGCAATTGGGTCTTGTCGCGCTGCTATTGTTGATCATCGCACTGGCGGGGTCGACGTTCCGCATCCTGCGCGAATACGAGCGCGGGGTGGTGTTCCAGCTCGGGCGCTTCTGGCAGGTCAAGGGCCCTGGCCTGATCCTGCTGATTCCGGTGGTCCAGCAAATGGTCAGGGTCGATTTGCGCACCGTGGTGCTGGACGTGCCGCCGCAAGACGTGATCACCCGCGACAACGTGTCGGTCAAGGTCAACGCGGTGCTGTATTTCCGTGTACTCGATCCGCAGAAGGCAATCATCCAGGTCGAGGATTTCCTGGCCGCCACCAGTCAATTGGCGCAAACCACGCTGCGGGCGGTGCTGGGCAAACACGAACTGGACGAACTGCTGGCCGAACGCGAACGCTTGAATCTGGACATCCAGCAAGTGCTCGACGCCCAGACCGACGCCTGGGGCATCAAGGTTGCCAACGTCGAGATCAAACACGTGGACCTCAACGAATCGATGATCCGCGCCATCGCCAAGCAGGCCGAAGCCGAACGGGAACGGCGAGCCAAGGTGATCCACGCCGAAGGCGAATTGCAGGCCTCGGAAAAGCTCATGCAGGCCGCCGAAATGCTGGGTCGCCAACCGGGGGCCATGCAGCTGCGCTACATGCAGACCCTGAGTTCGATTGCCGGCGACAAGAGCTCGACCATCGTCTTTCCACTGCCGATCGAGTTGCTCAAGGGCATGGCGGACTTGTCGTCGAAACCCTGAAGGTTACGATGACGCCACTCATTGTCCGGTATTGCCGGACAGGTACAACCTCGCGGCAACACCACCAGCCTTCATCTGACGAGCGATATGCCATTGCACCGGCAACGGTGCGAACTCGTCAGGTACGTCGGCGGTACTGATCAGCCAGGTTCGTCCCGTGCCCTTGGGCAGGTCGCTCAAGTGGTCCAGATACACGTCTGGCATCGTCAAGGTACCGAAACCATAGTCGTTCGGCCGGCTCGAAGTGCCATCGGCCCGTGGCGGGGTGTAGAGCAGGGGCTGGGTACTGGTGCGGTTGTAGTAGACGTAACTCAAGTACCAGAGCATGTCACTGGTAACGATCCGGTCCCCCGGCTGAAAATGCACGTTGACATCTTCCACCAGGACGTTGACCTGATCATGGACGTCCACCGTCGCGTTGTTTTTCAGGCCCACCAGTTCAACACCGACAAACAGGACCAGCACCGTCAGGGCCAGCACCCGGGAACCGGAGTACAAGCGGTCGATTGCCAATGCCGCCAATAGCGGCAGGCCAAGGGCATACGCGGTGAGGTAGCGCTCGATGAATATCGGCGAAAAAAACGACACCGCAAACACCAACAGCATCGGGACAAAGGTGTAGACCGCGAGCAACGCGCTGCCACGGAACACACTGCGATCACGTGCCAGCGCCACCCACGCCAACACCGGCAAGGTCACCGGCAAGGCAATAAACACCAGGGGAGGCAGGGTTTCTCCGTCGTCCTGGGTCAGCAACGACCAGACCATCGACGGTAAGGAATCCAGGCTGACGGGCAGTTCCCAGCCAACATCGCCATTGGCCTTCAGTTGGTTCAGGTGCCGTAGCAGGTCGACGAACCCCGGCAGCCACGGCAGATACAGCGCCACGATAGCCACATTGGCCAGCCACCAGTCACCCCGCTGGATGTGCCGCAGACGATGCCCCGGCTGCACGCGGATGATCCCCAGGTACAACCAATGGCAGAGCACACACAGGGCCGTGAAGTAATGGGTGTAAAACGCAGCGCTCATCAGCACGACATAGATCACCAGATAGCGCCGGCGCTGCGGCTTGCGGATCCAGTACACCAGCGCAATGGTTGCCCCCAGCAACCACAGCCCCAGCAGCGAATACATTCGCACTTCCTGGCTGTAGCGCACCGCCGTGGGCAGCAGGGCCAGCAAGAAGCCGGCGAAGATCGCGGCACGGCGGGTGGCGAGCCGATCGACCAGCCACACACCGAGTCCGACCGAGGCAATCCCCGGCAGGGCACTGAGGCAGCGGATCGACAATATGCCGTCGCCAAACATCGCGATCCAGCCGTGCAGTAACATGAAGTACAGCGGCGGGTGCACGTCGTAGGCGGCGTGCAACCAGATGTCAGGTAATGAATAACGGGCCAGCAGCAGGCTGGAACCCTCGTCGCCCCAAATCGCGGCAGCGGTCAGATCGTAAAAGCGCACCAGCGCGGCCAATACCAGAATCGGCACCAGCCAATGCTCTCGCGCCCAGCGGATCAACGGTTGCGCGCCCCTGGCGAAACCAGGATTGGCGTGCGGTCCCTGAGTGTCGCCCATCGGCGTTTCTCTGCGCGCCTCCATTGCCTCCCCTTGCGACGTTGAGTGAAGATCCAGATTGTTTGCGCATCACTTTAGCCCTTCAAGCCGAGCAACGTCGATGCTGACCCGATAATGAAGCGATAGCCGGCGGCGGCACCGTCAGCGCTGCGCCGTCTCAGCCAACGGATACACCGACTCCCAACCCCCACCCAACGCCTTGTACAACCCGACGGCCGCCAGCGACACGCCGGTCGAACTCTCGACCCACTGCTCCTGCGTCGCCAGCAACGCCCCTTGCACGGTGAGTACGGTGACGAAATCCACCACACCCTCGACGTACTGTTGTTGCGCGGTTTCCAGAGCAATGCGGTTCTGGCGCACGGCCTCGGCCAGGCTGTCGCGGCGCAACTGGCTGGCGTTGTAGGAGCTCAACTGGTCATCGATTTCATGCCAGGCGCGCAGCACGGTTTGCTGATAGGCGATAGCGGCTTCCTGTTGTTGTGCTTCACGCAACTCGAGCACGCCACGCAAGCGGCCGCCGTCGAACAACGGCAAGCTGAATTGCGGGCCGATCCCGAACGAACGCGAACCCCAGGAGCCGAAATCGCTCAGTTGCATGGCCTGGGAACCGATGTTCCCCGACAGGGTGATTCGCGGATAGAAATCGCCCTTGGCCACGCCAATGCTGGCAGTGGCGGCATGCAGCCGTGCTTCGGCCTGGCGAATGTCCGGCCGACGTTCAGCCAATTGCGAGGGCAAGCCAATCGCGACCTGACGCGGCGTTTGTGGCACCGGTGCGTCTGTGGATAACTCCGCCGCCAATGCCTGCGGCAGTTCGCCCATCAACAGACTCAAGGCGTTAATCAGTTGCCACTGGCGCTGCTCCAATGCGGGCAGGCGCGATTCGATGGCCGCCACCTGTGCGGCGGCTTCGGCGACATCCAGGTCCGTCGCGACGCCGTCGGCCAGGCGCAGTTGCGAAAGTTTCAGGCTATGGCGGGCGACGTCGAGATTCTGCTCGGTGACGAGCCGGGTGTTCTGCACACCGCGCAACTGAATGTAGTCCTGGGCGGTTTCGGCCAGCACCGACAGCAGCACACCGCGTCGGTCGTTCTCGGCAACTTCCAGGTTGGCGTCGGCGGCTTCGGTTTCCCGCCGCACGCGCCCCCAGAAATCCAGCTCCCAGGAAGCGGAAAAGCCGGCATCCCACAGGTTGAAGGCGGATTGGCCGTTGTGTCCTGACGGGTCGTTCAAGCCTTCACCGCTGTTGCGGTTGCGTCCGTAACGGCCGCTGGCGGCCGTGTTGGGGTAGCGCTCGGCGGTGATGACCTGACGCACTGCACGACTTTGCTGCAAGCGGCTGCCGGCCAGCTTCAGATCGAGGTTGTCGGTCAGGGCACGCTGGCTCAGGGCCGAGAGTTTCGGGTCGTGGAACATTTCCCACCAGCGCTCGGCCATCGTTTCGGTGACGGCCTGGCTGGCGGCTGCCTTTGATGGTTTCGACCATTCGGCGATTGGCTGTTCCTCAGGCTTCTGGAAGTCCGGGCCGACGGTGCAGCCGCTCAATGACAGCAAACCCAGCCCGATAGCGAGTGCCTGAATGCAGTACCTGTGGCGAGGGAGCTTGTCGGATCGCCGCACCGTCCCGTTCGAGTGCGTAGCGCTCGTCGATTTCGGGTCCGCTTCGCGGCCCAGCGGGAGCAAGCTCCCTCGCCACATGGATGGGGACTTACCCACGCTCATCGCTGAGTCACCTCACGCGCAGACAACGCATTGCTGCCGGTATCGATACTCGCCTCCACCGACATCCCCACCCGCAAACGCTCGGCCAGCGACTGTCCCGGCTCCAGCACAATCTTCACCGGTATCCGCTGCACCACCTTGGTGAAGTTGCCGGTGGCGTTGTCCGGTTTGACCGCAGCGAACGTCACCCCGGTGGCCGGGGCAATGCTTTCGACACGACCGTTCAATGCCGCGCCGCCCAGGCTGTCGACGCGCACTTGCACAGCCTGCCCCGGCTGCACATCCGTCAGTTGGGTTTCCTGGAAATTGGCCATCACATAAGCCTGAGCCAGCGGCACCACCGCGAGGATTTTGCTGCCCGGCGTGACGTAGGCGCCGACCCGCACCGCGCGTTCGCCGACCATGCCGTCCTGTGGCGCGACAATCCTCGTATAGGACAACTCGTAGCTGGCCATTTCCAGCTTCGCCTGCGCTCGTTTCAGGCCACCTTCGGCTGCATCGCGCTGGGCGGTGAGGATCTCCACCTGCTTGCGTTCCGCCGCCAGCACTGCCGTGGCGTTGGTCAGCCGTGCGGATGCCTGGTCGATGCGCGTTTGCGCCTGTTGCGCATTTTGCACCGTGCCGGCACCCACCCCGGCGAGGTGGTTGTAGCGGTTCAATTCATGCTCGGCAAAGGCCATTTCTGCCTTGGTCGAAACCACCGAGGATTGCGCCTGGGCAATCACCGACGCCTGACGCTCCAGGGTCGCCCGGGCGTTTTGCAGTTGCGCCCTGGCCACCAGCGTTTCGGCGTCAGCGGCCTGGGCGGCGGCGCGCAAATCCCGGTCATCGATCAGCGCCAACAACTGCCCGGCCTTGACCTGCTGGTTGTCCTCAACCAGCACTTGCTTGATAAACCCGGCAACGCGCGGCACGACCAGGGTGAAATCCGCCGAGACATAAGCATCGTTGGTGTTCTGCTGGGTACGCTTGCCGAACAGGCCGGGCATCGCCAGGTACAGCAACACGCCGACGGCCAATGCCGCGGCCACGGCAACCGCGACTTTCTGCTTTGCTTGAGTGTTCATAAAAACCTTCTGTATCAGTGGAGCATTCAGGTCGGAGCGCGCGGCGGATAGATCCGCGTCGGCAGCCAGAAAATCAGCAGGATCAAGGTCACGG
The DNA here is from genome assembly GCF_019955895.1 of Pseudomonas sp. GL-B-12. NCBI lineage: Bacteria > Pseudomonadati > Pseudomonadota > Gammaproteobacteria > Pseudomonadales > Pseudomonadaceae > Pseudomonas > Pseudomonas sp. GL-B-12. The sequence goes on along the minus strand of NZ_JAHBCX010000006.1, from coordinate 1,658 downwards.
CGATACCGGCCATGCACAGGTAAAGATCAGAGGAAGTGAGCACCACCGCTTGCTCATGCAGACGATGAGCGAGGCTTGCGCTGTCGCGCTCGGCCAGCGGCGAGTTGCCGAGGCGATCGACCAGCATGGTCGAGTGAAAATGCAGACGTGCCGTGGTCAACGCCTCGATCACCCCGGTGGCGATGACCGCCGACAGGCCTTTGACGGTGTTGAACCAGGCCGATGCAAACGGCCCTTGCATCGGGTTGATGCTGCCGGTGGACAGCATCAGCAACGGCAACACCGCCATGGGCTGACCGAAAATCTGCAGCCATTGCAGCACATAGAAATCATCGCGAATCCACGCGGACGTCAGTTGCGAGCCGCCGACGCACGACAGCGCCAGCATGCTCAGGCCGATGCCCAACACCCAGCGGCAATCCACCCAGCGAAAGTTGCACAGCGCCGCCACCAACGGCAGCGCAATCAATTGCGGCAGCGCCGCCAGCAGCATGATCGGCGCGGTCTGCACCGGGCGATAACCCTGGACCTGCGCCAGGTAGCTGGACGGAATAATGATCACCGCCTGCAATACCACCAGCACGCCCGCCAGGGTCAGCAGGGCGAAAGACAGGTTACGGATGCCGAGCATCTGCATCTTGAAAAACGGAATCGGCTGCGACCACTCGCCGCTCAAAAACAGCACCAGTAGCAACAGCCCGCCGCCGAGCAATCCGCAGATCAGGTTCGACTCGAACCAGTCCAGACGATTGCCCTGCAGGATGCCGATCACCAGCATGCAGATGGCGGGAAAGCCCAGCAGCACACCGCGCCAGTTGAAGGATTTGAAACGTTCCAGGCGCAGCGGGTCCTGGGGTAAGCCATACGCCACCGCGACCATGGCAATCAGGCACGGCGCAATGATTTGCCAGAAGGTCCATTGCCAGCCGACATACTCGGTCCACAACCCGGCCAATGGCGTGCCCAGGCCCGGGCCGAACGTCGCCGTCAGGGCATAACCGGCCAGGCCATACAACTTCACATTGGCGGGCAAAAACCGCAGGGCCACGGTCATCAGCATGGGTGGCAATGCACCGCCCGCCAGACCTTGCAACGTCCTCAGCAGCAACAAGCTTTCGTAATTAGGGGCGAAGGGGCACAACACACCCAACAGGGTGAACAGGCTGATGGCGCACAGGGTGAAACGCCGCAACGAGAACGTCACCGCACACCACGGCGCGAACGCCATGGCCGCCACCGACGTCGCGGTGTAACAGGCGACCAGCCAGGTGCCTTCGTCGTAGCCGATGGCCAACGCACCACGGATATCGGCCAGGGCGACTTTGGTCACCATCTCGTTCAGGCCAGACACCAGCACCGCCAGCAATACGCCAATCAGGCCGATGATGATCCGCGGACCGAAGACGGGTGGAGCGGCTGCCGGGCTGGCCGCAGCAACAGGTGCCGTGACCGTAAGGGAAGTCATGTACTGTAAGCTCCGGCGTGGAAAGACCGAAGCATTCTAGGAAGCGTGATGCCTGACGAAAATCAACTTATTGGCAGGTTATAAGTGCGTTATACGCAACAATGCAAAACCCTTGTGGGAGCGGGCTTGCTCCGGGCGGCGTTCCGACGAAGGCGCTGGGTCAGTCGGTATCAATGTTGAATGACAAATCGCA